>NZ_AJXN01000045.1 GCF_000286355.1 Kocuria atrinae C3-8
GCAGCAACGGACGCCGCGGTGCACCTGTCCGCACTCCGCAGACCTCGGCCAGGGCGTAGAGCGCGGACAGCGGCCGCTCGTACCCCATGAGTTCCATGAGGGGCGCCAGGGTCGTGCTCCACAAGGCGGCTTCGCTGGAACGGTGGTGAATCACGGACCGGTGGAAGGCCACGAACTCGGGAGCCAACAAGGCAGCTATACCGGTGTGCCACGGGGCCATCGGATAGTCGGCCACGATGACCTGATCGCCGCTCACGCCGTGCACCGTGGTCGGGTCCGCGCGCTGTGCATACAGCAGCTGGCGGGAGTGGAACAACCGGCCCGAGGAGACCGTGTCTTTGAAGGCCACCACGTTGTCCAGCCAGGACAACTCCGCCGCTAGCTCCACGGGGTAATTGAAGCCCGTGGTCTCGGGGTTGTTGTACAGGCACAACGGAAGTGACAGGGATGAGGCGACCGTCTCCACCTGATCCGCGATCTCCTGTGACACCAGCGGAATGTAGCTGAGCGGGTTCAGAACCAGCCCGTCCGCGCCGTTGTTCTCCGCCGCGTAGGCCATGGTCATGACTTCGCGAGTGGTCATCGCGGAGATTCCAACGCCCACGGGCGTTTCGGAGCCCGACGCCGCTTCCACGGCCACTTTGACGACCTGCGCGCGTTCTTCGGTGCTGAGGTAGGCGAAACTGCCGGACGTTCCGAGGACCACCACGCCGTCCACGCCGCTACGGGCCAACTTGGCCACGCTGAGTTCCAAGGACTCCAGGTCCAATCCACCACCGGGCAAGAAGGGCGTAATGGGGTAGGCAATGACACCGGAGAAAGTCATGGACAGCATGGAATTAGTTTAGGTGAGCCTTACACCAAATCCGCGACAAGGAACGATGATCGCGAGTCAGACGGAACCGGCCGAGCGCCGTCGGCCCTTAGTCAGCCAGCGGGCAACGGCCGGTCAGGAAGCGCGGATCGTAGACCGCGAATCAGAGAATCGGTCCACCGACGAACGGGTCGAGCGCCACGCCCACGAACACGAACGTGATGTAGGCGATCGAACCGTGGAACACGAACATCGCCTGCTTGAGGGTGGGCTTGCCGGACTGCGCCATGGAGTGCAGCTTGTGGCAGTGGTACAGGAACCAGGCGCCGGAGGCCAGCGCAATAAGGGCGTAAACCCAACCGGCTCCGCCCACGGGAACGAGCAGAAGGGAGCAAATCACGGTGGCCCACGCGTAGAGCACGACCTGCGCACCCACGGAGCGAGCGGTGTCCACCGCACCGAGCATGGGGACACCGGCGCGGGAGTAGTCCTCCGCGTACTTCATGGACAGCGGCCAGTAGTGCGGCGGCGTCCACAGGAAGATGAACATGAACAGCACCAGGCCGGCCACTCGATGGTGCCGCGTACGGCAGCCCAACCGATGAGCACCGGCATACAGCCGGCAATGCCGCCCCACACGATGTTCTGGGCGGTGCGGCGCTTCAAGATGATGGAGTAGAACACGGCGTACAGCGCAATGGCGATCACGCCGAGCACACCGCACAACACGCTGACGCCAATGGTCAGCCAGGCAACGGCCACCGCGGAGAGCACCCACGCGAAGACCAGGGCCTCACGGTCGCCCACCTCACCGGTGACCAGCGGGCGGCGCGCGGTGCGTTTCATCAGCCGGTCTTCGTTGCGGTCGATGTAGCAGTTGAACGCACCGGCGGCACCGGCCGCCAAGCTGCCACCGATCAGCGTGTTCAGGATAAGCCAGAAGTTGGGCATGCCCTGCTGGGCGAAAATCATGGTCGGAACAGTCGCGACCAACAGGAGTTCAATGATGCGCGGCTTGGTGAGCGCCACGTAGGCCTTGATCTTGCGCCCCGCGGTCATGGGCCCCTCGTAACCCACCGGCGCCACCGAGCCGATGGAAGAGCCGGTGGCACCGTGGCCGTGGGAGGCCTGCGATGCGCTTCGACCCGACTGTGCCGCGGTATCAAGGGGGTTCACAGAATCAATGCTCCAACTAATCGAATCCGGCGCCGTGGTGTTCCGAGCCGTACGGGGCAAGTACCGCTTTGCGAGCGCATACCTATACCCACACAGAAGTATAGCCGTCATAATGCGTAAATTCCGGGTGATGAGCAGCACGTCAGGGCACGTGATTCACCGACAGCACAAGACACTGACGCTGCCACGACTGCGGGACTAAGGTTAACGCTGAAACCCGTGTGGTCTGGCCGGCGCGACGTCGTCGATCCTCAGGCCGCAGTGGAGTACCCCACCGATGAAAGGGACTAGCCACCGTGCCGAACCTTGAGCAACCGTTGAACTGGACCGAACAGGACGCCCGCGCCGTGGACACCGCGCGTGTACTCGCCGCAGACGCCGTGCAGAAGGTGGGCAACGGTCACCCCGGCACCGCCATGTCCTTGGCCCCCGTTGCTTACATGCTGTTCCAGAAGATCATGCGCCATGATCCCAGCGATGACCGTTGGACCGGCCGTGACCGTTTTATCCTCTCCCCCGGCCACACCTCCCTCACGCTGTACCTGCAGTTGTTCTTCTCCGGTTACGGCCTGGAAATGGACGACATCAAGTCCTTGCGCACCTGGGGCTCCAAGGTCCCCGGCCACCCCGAATACCGCCACACCACCGGTGTGGAGATCACCACCGGCCCCCTCGGCCAGGGTCTGGCTTCCTCGGTGGGCTTCGCCTACGGCCAGCGCTACACGCGCGGCCTGTTCGACGCCGACGCCGCTCCCGGCACCTCGCCGTTCGACCACAACATCTTTGTGATCGCTTCTGACGGTGACCTGCAGGAAGGCATCACGTCTGAAGCATCCTCGCTGGCCGGCACCCAGGAACTGGGCAACCTGGTGGTGATCTACGACGACAACAAGATCTCCATCGAGGACGACACCAACGTGGCGTTCAACGAGGATGTCTTGGGCCGCTACGAGCCTACGGCTGGGACGTGGCACGCGTGGATTGGCGCAACGGCGGCGAGTACAAGGAAGACTTGGACGCGCTGTACGACGCAATCGTCTCGGCCACCAAGGTCAAGGACAAGCCGTCCATCATCGCGCTGAACACCATCATTGGTTGGCCCGCCCCCAAGAAGCAGAACACCGGCGCGATCCACGGCTCCGCGTTGGGCGAAGAAGAAGTCGCCGCTGTCAAGGAGATCCTCGGTTTCGACACCACCGAGTCCTTCGTGATCGAGCCCGAGATCTTCGAGCACGTGCGCTCCGTAGCCGAACGCGGCAAGGAAGAGCGCGCCGAGTGGGAGAAGTCCTTCGCCAAGTGGCGCGAGGCCAACCCGGACAAGGCCGCTCTGTACGACCGCATCCGTGACGAGGAGTTGCCCGAGAACTACGCCGCTGCCTTCCCCACGTTCGAGGCCGGCAAGGACGTTGCCACGCGTAAGGCCTCCGGTGAGGTCATCAACGCCATTGCCGACACGTTCCCCGAGCTGTGGGGCGGCTCCGCTGACCTCGCGGGCTCCAACAACACCACGATCGACAATGCGAAGTCCTTCATTCCGGCTGAGCGCTCCACCGATATGTGGGACGGTTCGCCGTACGGTCGTGTGCTGCACTTCGGTATTCGTGAGCACGCGGCGGCGGCAATCGTGAACGGCATTGTGATGAGCACGCAGACCCGCGCGTTCTCCGGTACGTTCCTGATCTTCTCGGACTACCAGCGCCCCGCGGTTCGCCTGGGTGCGCTCATGAAGGTGCCCTCCATCTACGTGTGGACCCACGACTCGATCGGTCTGGGCGAAGACGGCCCCACGCACCAGCCGGTCGAGCAGCTTTCCTCGCTGCGCGCCATTCCGGGTCTGGACGTGGTCCGCCCCGCGGACGCCAACGAGACCGCTGTCGCGTGGCGCACCATGCTTGAGCACCACGATCGTCCGGCCGGTATCGCGCTGACCCGTCAGAACCTGCCGGTCTTCGCCCGTGAGGACCTGCACGCGGATGCCGACGGTGAGAAGTTCGCTTCGGCCGAGGGCGTGGCCCGCGGTGCCTACGTGATGGCCGATACAGAGTCCACCCCGGACGTGATCCTGATCGCCACCGGCTCCGAGGTGGAGCTGGCCGTGGCCGCACGCCAGCAGTTGGCCGAACAGGGTGTGGCGGCTCGCGTGGTCTCCATGCCGTGCCGCGAGTGGTTCGACGCCCAGGACCAGGAGTACTGCGAATCCGTGATCCCCTCGGACGTCAAGGCCCGCGTGACCGTTGAAGCCGGCGTCAAGATGTCCTGGAACGACATCCTGGGCGATGCCGGACGAGCCGTGTCCCTCGAGCACTTCGGTGAGTCCGCCGATTACAAGACCCTGTACCGCGAGTTCGGCATCACCGCCGAGGACGTGGTCAGCAAGGCTCAGGAGTCCATCGCCGCAGCGCGCTGATACTCCCTTGGCCGTGTGGGTGCGGTCGGCATGACCGGCCGCACCACACGGCAGCACAAGAATTTCCAGCAATGAGTTAGGAAGTCACAGTGAGCACTCCCACCAAGAAGTTGTCCGACGCAGGCGTTTCCATCTGGCTCGATGACCTCTCCCGCCAGCGCCTGACCAGCGGCAACCTGCAGGAACTGATCGACACCAAGAACGTTGTGGGTGTCACCACCAACCCCACGATCTTCGCCGCGGCACTGGCCGACGGTGAGTCCTACGCCGAGCAGGTCTCGGAACTCGCCCAGTCCGGTGCGGACGTGGACGAGGCGGTCTTCACGATCACCACCGACGACGTTCGCGACGCGTGCGACGTCTTCGCCCCGATCGCCGAGGCCACCCAGGGTGTGGACGGCCGCGTGTCCATCGAGGTGGACCCTCGACTCGCCCAGGACGCAGATGCCACCGCCGCCATGGCACAGCGTCTGTCCCAGACGATCGATCGCCCCAATGCGCTCATCAAGATCCCGGCGACCGAAGCAGGCCTGCCGTCCATCACCGCAACCGTCGCGGAAGGCATCTCGGTCAACGTGACCTGATCTTCTCGCTCGAGCGCTACCGCGCGGTGATCAACGCGTACATGCTCGGTCTGGAAGAGGCCCTCGAGAATGGTAAGGACCTGTCCACGATCCACTCCGTGGCCTCGTTCTTCGTGTCCCGCGTGGATACCGAGATCGACAAGCGACTGGACGCCGTCGGCACCGACGAGGCCAAGGCACTCAAGGGCAAGGCGGGCTTGGCCAACGCACGCCTCGCGTACCAGATCTACGAAGAGCAGTTCTCCACTGAGCGTTGGAAGCGCCTCGCAACCGCGGGTGCCAATCCGCAGCGTCCCCTGTGGGCATCCACCGGCGTGAAGGACCCGAACCTCCCGGACACCCTGTACGTGACCGAACTCGTGGCGCCCAACACCGTGAACACCATGCCGGAGAAGACCCTGGACGCGACCTACGACCACGGCGAGGTCACCGGGGACACCGTCACCGGCACCTACCAGGAGTCCAACGAGCTCCTGGACGCGATCGCCGAACAGGGAATCTCCTACCAGGACGTGGTCGAACAGCTCGAGACCGAAGGCCTGGACAAGTTCGACAAGTCCTGGACCGAGCTGCTGGAGACGGTGCGTACCGCCCTGGACAACGCCCGCTGATTCACTGACCGCCCATCCACCAGCACGCATCGCACCCACAAGGAGGCTCGCCATGAGCTCACTGTCATTGTCTGCGGCAGGCGCCGCGCGTCAGGCCATTGAATCCAAGGTTCCCGGTTTGGTCGCGGAACAGTTCGCGTCCAAGCTCTTCGCCAAGGACCACACTGTGGGGACCGCGGCCGAGGAGGAAGCCAAGATTCGCCTGGGCTGGACCGAAGCCGCAACGGTGTCGCGTCCGCTCATCGCCCAGATCCTGCAGTTGCGCGATGACTTCGCCTCCGAAGGGGTCACGCGATTCGTGCTGGCGGGTATGGGCGGATCGTCCCTGGCACCCGAGGTCATCACCCGCACCGAGGGTGTGGATCTGTTCGTGTTGGACTCCACCGACCCGGAAATGGTGCAGCTTGCGCTGCAGGACCTGGACAAGACCGCCCTGGTGGTTTCGTCCAAGTCCGGCTCCACTGTGGAGACGGATTCGGCGCGGCGCGCGTTCGTCGCCGCTTTCGAGAAGGCGGGGATCGACGCACCGCAGCGCATCGTGGTCGTGACCGATCCGGGGTCGCCCATGGACGATTCGGCTCGCGAGGCCGGGTACCGCAAGGTCTTCAACGCGGATCCCAATGTGGGTGGTCGCTTCTCCGCGCTCACCGCGTTCGGTCTGGTGCCTTCCGGTCTGGCCGGTGCTGGCATCGAGCGGCTCCTGGACGACGCCGAGGAAGCCGCCGAGTTCCTCAGCGACGACGACGAGGACAACATCGGTCTTCGCCTGGGCGCGGCCTTGGGCGGCACCAAGCCGTTGCGCGACAAGATCGTGATCGTCAACGACGGCGCTCCGGTGGTTGGTTTCGCGGATTGGGCCGAGCAGTTGATCGCAGAGTCCACCGGCAAGTCCGGTACCGGTGTGCTGCCCGTGGTCGTCTCCGAGGCGCGCCGGAGCTGTCCAGTGGCGCGAACGACATCCTGGTGATCTCGCTCGTCTCCGAGGATGCCGAGCCCGTTGACAACGGCGATGCCGTGGCGATCTCCGGGTCCTTGGCCGCCATGATGATGGCCTTCGAGGTGGGCACCGCCGTGGCCGGTCAGTTGTTGGGCATCGATCCCTACAACCAGCCGGACGTGGAATCCGCCAAGAACGCCACCCGTGAACTGCTGGCCTCGTCGCCGGAGCCGAGCCCCGCGGAAGCGACGGACGGCTCCATCGAGATCCGCGGTTCCGAGCAGGTTCTCCAGGGCGCCACCACGGTTCCCGAGGCTCTCAAGGCCCTTCTGGGTCAGTTGCCCGAGGACGGTTACGTCAGCGTGCAGGCCTACTTCGACCGTTTGGGTTGGGCGGAACTTGAGAAGATCCGGCCGGTGTTGGCCGAGAAGACCGGTCGCCCCGTCACCTTCGGCTGGGCCCCCGGTTCCTCCACTCGACCGGTCAGTACCACAAGGGCGGCCCAGCTCAGGGTGTCTACCTGCAGATCACGGCCGCCACGGACACGGACGTGGACATCCCCGAGATCCCGTTCACGTTCGGTGAGCTGATCTCGGCTCAGGCGGACGGTGACGCCAAGGTGCTCACCGACCACCACCGTCCGGTGTTGCGCTTGCGACTGACCGACCGCTCGCCCGGTGTCGAGCAGCTCCTGAAGGCCGCCGCCGAGCTCTAAGATCATTACCAATCATTATTTTCTGGTCACCGCGGACCGGGGTATTGCGCACTCGTCGTAACGCCCCGGTCCGTTGGTCCGGATGAGTCAGGGAGCATTGTGCCTCACCACAACAACAGCAATCCGCTCCGGGATCCCCGGGACCGGCGCCTGACGCGAGTCGCGGCGCCGTCGTCCCTGGTGCTTTTCGGCGTGACCGGCGATCTGGCCAAGAAGAAGCTGCTGCCGGCCATGTACGACCTGGCCAACCGCGGTTTGCTGCCGCCCTCGTTCTCGCTGGTGGGCTTCGGCCGCCGCGAGTGGGACGACGCTCAGTTCGCGGAGTACGTCAAGGAATCGATCGCGGACAACGCGCGCACGCCCTTCAACGAGGATATGTGGAAGCAGTTCGCGTCCGGTCTGCGTTTCGTCCACGGCAATTTCGACGACGACGCCGCCTACGAGCGTCTCGCCGACACCCTCACCGAACTCGACGAATCCCGTGGCACGCGCGGCAACCACGCGTTCTATCTCTCGATCCCGCCCAAGGCGTTCGAAGTGGTCTGCCAGAAGCTCGCCGATCACGATCTGGCCGAGAGTAACGGCAGCGAGGGCTGGCGCCGCGTGGTGATCGAGAAGCCGTTCGGGCACGATCTGGAGTCCGCCCGCGAGCTGAACGCGATTGTTGAACGGGTGTTTCCGCCGGACAGCGTGTTCCGCATCGACCACTATCTGGGCAAGGAGACGGTGCAGAACATCCTGGCGCTGCGTTTCGCCAACCAGATGTTCGAGCCGCTGTGGGACACCCGCTACGTGGACCACGTGCAGATCACCATGGCCGAGGATATCGGCATCGGATCCCGCGCCGGCTATTACGACGGCGTGGGCGCGGCTCGAGACGTCATTCAGAACCACTTGCTGCAGTTGCTCGCGTTCACGGCTATGGAGGAACCGCCCGCGTTCTCGGCACATCATTTGCGCCGGGAGAAAGCCAAGGTGCTCGAGTCCGTGATCCTGCCCGATGATCTCGGTGTCTACTCGGCCCTGGGTCAGTACACGTCGGGACTGCAGGGCGGTGCCGAGGTCAAGGGTTTCCACCAGGAAAAAGACATCCCGGCCGACTCTCGCACCGAAACGTACGCGGCCCTGCGCCTGGAGATCAACAATCGCCGCTGGGCGGGCGTTCCGTTCTACCTGCGCGCCGGTAAGCGACTGGGACGCCGCGTGACCGAAATTGCGGTGGTGTTCAAGAAATCACCCAATCTCCTGTTCCGTTCCCCGGACAAGGACGACTTCGGTCAGAACGCCATTGTGATCCGCATTCAGCCGGACGAGGGCGTGACCATTCGGTTCGGTTCAAAGGTTCCCGGCACCCAGTCCGAGATCCGCGACGTGACCATGGACTTCGGCTACGGTCACGCGTTCACCGAGTCCAGCCCGGAGGCCTACGAGCGGCTCATCCTGGATGTGCTGCTCGGCGAACCCCCGCTGTTCCCGGATCACTCTGAGGTTGAGCTTTCCTGGAAGATCCTGGACCCCTTCGAGGAGTACTGGGCCGAGCACCACATCATGCCTGACGCCTACGCACCGGGATCCTGGGGTCCCGAAACTGCGGATCAGCTCATGGCTCGCGACGGACGTGTCTGGAGGCGACCGTGATCGTACAAATGGAAAACACCACCACTTCGACCATCGAGAAGAAACTGCACTCGCTGCGGGACGAGAACGGTGTGGTCACGCTGGGACGCGTGCTCACACTGGTCATCCTGGCCCGCGCGGGTCATTCGGAAATGGCGATCGAGGCCGCGAACTTCGCGAGCCACGAGCACCCCTGCCGGATCATCGTTCACGTGGCGCATTCCGCGAATGAGGCCACCCGCTTGGACGCCCAGCTGCGCATGGGCGGGGACGCCGGTGCCTCCGAGGTGATCATCCTGCACGGCTACGGTGAACTGGCCGAGCCCACCGAGACCTTGATTTCTGCATTGCTGCTGCCGGACGCGCCCATTGTGGCGTGGTGGCCCCATGACTTCCCGGACTCCCCCGGCGACTCGTCCATCGGTAAGATCGCCCACCGCCGCATTACCGATTCCGCCCGGGCGGATGACCCGTTCAAGTCACTGCAGCAGCTGTCCCAGCAGTACCGCCCGGGTGACACGGACCTGGCGTGGACCCGCATCACGAGCTGGCGGATCCAGCTCGCGGCGGTCTTCGATCAGATCGGTGCCGTGCCGGTCCGCGAGGTCATTGTCGAGGGTGCCGAGCGCTCCCCGTCTGTCGTTCTTATGGGCGTGTGGCTGGCCAATGCCCTGGGTTGCGAAGCGAAGTTCATCACCCAGACCGAACGGCCCGGGATGGACCGGTCACCCTGGTCACGGACGATGGCCCCATCGAACTGCACAGACCCGGCAATACGGTGGCGGTTCTCAAGCAGCCCGGTCAGCCCGATCAGCAGATCGCCATGCCGGTCCGCGACCTCAACGTGTGCTTGGCCGAAGAACTGCGTCGGTTGGACCCGGACGAGGTCTACGGAGACGTAATCACCAAGGCCATGGTCAGTGCAGAGTTGGAAGAGGCCGTCGAAGACGCAATGGATGGAGAAGAGTCCCAGTGAACCACGCCCGCATTGTCCCTCACGGCAGTCAGGAGCAGCTCGCTCAGGAGACCTCACGACGCGTGATCACCGTGCTCGAGCAAGCCCAGGATGAGCGCGGCGAGGCCACACTGGTCCTCACCGGCGGCAGCATGGGCAACAAGGTGATCCAGGCGATAGCCAACGACCCGGACTCCGCCCTGGTGGACTGGTCGCGCGTCAACGTCTGGTGGTCCGACGAACGGTTCGTGCCCGGCGCCGACTCCGAACGCAACGGGGTCCAGGCCGCCGACGCCGCCCAGGGCCAGTTGGATCTCGAATGGGACCGGATTCACCCCATCGCCGCCTCCGACGAGATGTCGACTGCCGAGGAAGCCTCCGCCGATTACCGCGAGGAACTCGCCACCGCGGCCGAGCAGGAAGGGTCGGATAGCGGACTCCCGTACTTCGACCTCATGCTGCTCAGCCTGGGTCCGGACACTCACGTGGCGTCCTTGTTCCCGGGCCGAGAAGAGGTCACCGTGACCAGCACCCCTGTGATGGCGGTGCATGACTCCCCCAAACCACCCCCCACACGAGTGACCATGACTCTTCCCGCGATCAATTCGGCGGAACGAGTGTGGTTGTTGGTGGCCGGCAGCGCCAAGGCCGAAGCCCTCGCGGCCATCCGTGACCCCGAGGCCACCCCCCAGTCCGCCCCCGGCAGCGCCGTCCGCGGAACCAAGGAAACTCTGCTGCTCGTCACCGAAGACGCCCTCCCCGGACTCCCCCAGGACCCCGAGGGCTAAGGGACCGCTCTTCCTCATGCTCCCGCGCTGCACCCGCGCACCTTGGTCGGAGCTAGAACCCTCCACTGCACCTGAAGCGTAGACAGGACCTTTCCCTTCCCGCGTCGTGTTCACTTCTAACGCGCCTCAGGTGCCGGGAGAACCCACCGCTACACCTGACGGGCCGGTAGAACCCTTCCCGCCGCTCAGAAGGGCTCTACCGGCCCGTCAGATGTCACCAAGGGTTCCGGCGGCACCTGAGGCGTGATTGAACATATTTGGCAGAGGCTCGCATCTAGCACCCTTGTAGCTCTGCGAACCTCGACCACTAATGTCACCGCCGCAAACCCGTGCCTGGAATGTCCGCACCCCTTCTGACATCACCTGGCGCCAAAGTTCTTGGCCGTCTCCCCGTGGGTTCTGACGCGACCTGACGTGTCCATGAGGGCTCCATCGCCACCTGTTACGGGGCACGCTCAAGAACCTCAGCGCCTGTGGACATTTCTGGCAGAGGATCGCTTCTAGAACCCTTGTAGCTGTGCGAACCTCGGCCATCAATGTCACCGCCGCGAACCCTTGCCTGAAATATCCATTCCACCAGTCATCAGTCACGGAGTTCTACCTGAGTTGTCGCCGCCCGCAGTCCTAGTTCTGTCCCAACCCCGTCATGTTCCACCAGCGACGCCGACGCCGCTCTCCCCCGCCCCGAACGCCGGTCACCCGAACATCGTGGGAGCCAAAAGAACCCGCCAACCCATCTGAGGTGCCGGTAGAACCTTTCCGGAGGCTCAGAAGGCTCTACCGACGCGTCAGATGTCACCAACGGTTCCGGCGGCACCTTCGGCGTGCGAGGTCTGGCGTCAAAGTTCTCGGCCGTCTCCCTGTGCGTTCTAACGCCACCTGAGGCGTGAAAGAGGGCCCCCTCGCCTCCGGCTACCGGGCACACTCCAGGACTTCGGCGCCGGTGGACATACTTGGCAGAGGATCGCTGCTAAAACCGTCGTAGCTGTGCGAACCTCGGCCATTTATGCCACCGCCGCCAACCCGTGCCTGAAATGTGCCCATCCCCCATTGTCAGACTGGTTGTGAGTCATGGTGGTCATCAGCTGCGAAGCTCTGCCCGAAATGTCGCGGGGGTACGAGCGTTAAACGCACAACGCCCGGAGACCGAAGTCTCCGGGCCTTGGCTACGTTTTAGACGATCAGACGACCGGCGGCGCGAACCGCAAGGACAGGGCGTACCCGACGATGGCGAGAACCCATACGATGGCCAGGACGGTGGTCATGCGAACCACGTTCTTCTGGGCCGCTCCGGAGGTGTTGAGTGACTGGGTCATGCCGCCGCCGAACATGTCGGACAAGCCGCCGCCCTTGCCCTTGTTGAGCAGGACGAACATGATGCACAGGATGCTGGTGACCACAATGACCACTTGCAGAACAAGCTGCAGGATCTCCACGTAAAGCCTCAATTCCTCGGGAGTCGCTGATCGACCGTAGGAGCGCCGCGGATTCTCACCGCGGGCCGCTCACTGGAATGCCTAGTTGCTGAGCAGATGCTGCTCGAACCGTGCAATCTTAGCAAACTCCTCCGCATCCAAGCTGGCGCCGCCCACCAGGCACCGTCCACATCAGAGCCGCCCAGGATGTTGGCCACGTTGGAGGACTTGACCGAACCGCCGTAGAGAATGCGGGTGGCCTGAGCGAAGTCCTCGCTGTAGAGCTTTCCGAGTTCCTCTCGGATCGCAGCCGCCATTTCCTGAGCGTCCTCCGGGCCGGCCACTTCACCGGTTCCGATGGCCCACACGGGCTCGTAGGCCACAACGAGGCCCGCGAGCTCCTTCTCGTTCAGGTCCGCCAGACTGCCTCGCAGCTGCTCCAACGTGAACGTCACGTGGTTGCCGGACTGACGCTCGTCCAGACCCTCACCGATGCACAGCATGGGGGTCAGCTTGTGACGAATGGCCGCACGAATCTTGTCGCGGCACTGCTCATCCGACTCGTGATGCACGGTGCGGCGTTCGGAGTGACCCACCAATGCGTAGGTGCAGTCCAACTTGGCCAGGAACTCACCGGAAATGTCACCGGTGTACGCGCCCGAGTCCTGATCCGAAAGGTCCTGGGCACCGTAGACGATCTGCAGGCCGTCGCCCTCGACCAAGGACTGCACCGAACGGAGGTCGGTGAACGGCGGGAACACGGCCACCTCGACGCGCTGGAAGTCGTGCTTGGCATCCTTGAGGGTCCACGCGAGCTTCTGCAACAGAGCGATGCCCTGTGCGTGGTCCATGTTCATCTTCCAGTTGCCCGCGATCAGGGGTGTGCGGTCAAAGTTTCCATCGGTCTTGCTGGTCATAGCTTCTCCTTCGAATAAAACCGCGAGGGGCCCGTGCCGTAACACAGGCCCCGCGCGGCACTCACGTTCTCGGTGGGGGCTGGCTCAGGCGCCCAGGGCCACCACACCCGGAAGCTCCTTGCCCTCGATGAACTCGAGGGAAGCGCCGCCGCCGGTGGAAATGTGACCGAACTGGTCGTCGCTGTAACCCAGGTTGCGCACGGCGGATGCGGAGTCGCCGCCGCCGATCACGCTCATGGCATCCGAGGACACCAGCGCGTCCGCAACGGCCTTGGTGCCGTTGGCGAAGGCCGCCATCTCGAACACGCCCACCGGGCCGTTCCAGAACACGGTCTTGGCGGACTTGATCTTGTCCGCGAAAATCTTGGCGGATTCGGGACCGATGTCCAGGCCCAGACCGGAATCGCCGATCTCGCCACCTTCGATGTCCTCGACGGGGCGGACCTCGTTCTGGGCGTCCTTGTCGAAGGCCGCAGCGTAAACGACGTCCACGGGCAACACGATCTCGGTGCCGGCGGCCTCTGCCTTGTCCAGGTAGTCCTTGACGACGTCTATCTGGTCCTTCTCGAGCAACGAGCCGCCCACGGAGTAGCCCTGAGCCGCGAGGAAGGTGAAGACCATACCGCCACCGATGAGCAACGAATCGGCCTTACCGATCAAGTTCTCGATCACGGCCAGCTTGTCCGAGACCTTGGAACCACCCATGACCACCACGAAGGGACGCTCGGGGTCGGAAATGACCTTCTTGAGAACGTCCACTTCCTTCTTGACCAGGTCGCCCAGGTAACCGGGCAGCTTCTGAGCGATGTCGTACACGGAGGCGTGCTTGCGGTGCACCGCACCGAAGGCGTCGTCCACGTAGGCACCGTTGTCTCCGGTGAGTGCGGCGAGCTCGGCGGCGAACTCTTGCCGCTCGGCGTCGTCCTTGGAGGTCTCGCGCGGGTCGTACCGCACGTTCTCGAGCACGAGAATCTCGCCGTCCTGGAGAGCCTCGGCCTTGGCCTGGGCGTCCTCGCCGACGACGTCGCTCGCGACCTTGACGGGGACATCGGCCAGTTCGTCCAGCTTCTGGGCGGCAGGGGCGATCGAGTACTTGGGATCGACCTGACCCTTGGGGCGGCCCAGGTGTGCCATGACGATCACTCGTGCGCCGGCCTCGGCCAGTTTGGTGAGTACGGGCAACGAGGCGCGCACGCGGCCGTCGTCGGTCACCGTGGTGCCGTCCAGGGGAACGTTGAGGTCCGAACGGACGAGCACTCGCCGACCGGACACCCCCTCAGAAATCAGTTCGTCCAGCGATTTGGCCATGTCCGGTTCATCCCTTCCAGTGAGAAAACAGGTCCCTATGAAAACGGCGCCGATACCCACAGGCATCGGCGCCGCTCAGAGGTCTAACTCAGAGCTTATCTGCCACGTACGACACAAAGTCGACCAGACGAATGGTGTAGCCCCATTCGTTGTCGTACCAGGCAATGACCTTGACCTGGTTGTCCACGACCTTGGTCAGCGGGGCGTCGAACACGGTGGAGACGTCATAGCCTTCGATGTCCTTGGAGACGAGAGCCTCTTCGGAGTACTCGATGATGCCCTTGAAGTCACCCTCGGCAGCCTTCTTGACGGCCGCGTTGACGGACTCCACGGTGACGTCCTTCTCGACGTCCACGGTGAGGTCAACGATCGAGCCGGTGGGGGTGGGAACGCGCACGGCGAACCCGTCCAGCTTGCCCTTGAGCTCCGGGAGCACCAGACCGACCGCTGCGGCAGCACCGGTGGTGGTGGGAACCATGTTCAGGGCAGCAGCGCGGGCGCGACGCAGATCCTTGTGGGGAGCGTCGTGCAGGCGCTGATCGCCGGTGTAGGCGTGAATGGTGGTCATCAGACCGCGCTGAATGCCGAACTCGTCGTTAATGACCTTGGCCAGCGGGGCCAGGCAGTTGGTGGTGCAGGACGCTGCCGAGAGCAGGTTCATGGTCTCGGGGTCGTAATCCTTCTCGTTGACGCCGTACACGAAGGTGCCGTCAACTTCCTTGCCCGGCGCGGACAGCACGACCTTCTTGGCCCCGGCGTCCAGGTGCGCCTGCATCTGCGGGCCCTTGGTGAACTTACCGGTGCACTCCACCACGATGTCTACGCCGAGCTCACCCCAAGGCAGCTTGGAGGGGTCCTTCTCGGCCAAGAAGGTGATCTTATGTCCGTCGACAGTCATGACGTTGCCGTCCAGGGAAACCTTGCCCGGGTAACGGCCCATGACGGAGTCGAACTCGAACAGGTGCTTCAAAGTCTCCGGATCGGTCAGGTCGTTGACTGCCACGACCTCGATGTTGTGTCCGTGCTGCGTGAGCACTGCACGCAGGAAGCTACGTCCGATGCGTCCGAATCCGTTGATGCCAACCTTGATGGTCACTGCGATCTCCTCTTGTCATTGACAATGTCGGTATGCGGGCCCTCGCGAGACCCGATGTTGGATCGGTCACGATCGGTAAGATTCCAACATCTGTCGATTCTCAGATTCATGAGAGCCGAGCTGTTCTACCGCGTTTATTCTATCGAGATACCCGGGTGTTTCCCAGTGCATCCCGCGAATTTTCATCGCTGAGCGCGATCAAACCCCACATAAACCCACATTAACTTTCCGTTCTCGACGGCGTGCTAGGGTCACCGCCGCTGTGACAGGCCGGCGGCCGCCGCGAACTCGCTCGTGTTCGGAACACCGAGCTCCTCGGCACGGCGATCGGCCATGGCGAGCAGTCGCCTGATCCGTCCGGCAATCGCATCCTTGGTGAGTGGGGGATCGGACAACCGCCCCAGCTCGTCCAGACTCGCCTGTTTGTTGGCCACGCGTAGCTTGCCGGCCGCGCGCAGGTGTTCCGGTGCTTCGTCGCCGAGCAGATCGAGCGCCCGCTCCACCTTGGCCCCGGCGGTAACGGCGGCCTGTGCGGAACGCCGGAGGTTGGCGTCGTCGAAATTGGCGAGCCTGTTGGCTGTGGCGCGAACCTCCTTGCGCATGCGGCGATCCTCCCACTGCAACAGGTTCTGATGTGCACCCATGCGGGTCAGCAGGGCGGCGATCGTGTCACCGTCCCTTACGACCACGCGATCGATGCCACGAACCTGCCGCGCCTTGGCGAGCACATCCAATCGCCGTGCGGCCCCGACCAGGGCAAGGGCCGCCTCGGGCCCCGGGCACGTGAATTCCATGGCCGCCGCGCGACCAGGTTCCGTCAAGGAACCGTGGGCGAGGAACGCACCGCGCATGACCGCCGCGGCGTCCTCCACGGTTCCGTTCACGACCGAGGGCGGCAGGCCCCGCACCGGGCGCCCGTGGGCGTCCAACAGACCGGTCCGGCGAGCAAGAGCTTCACCGTCGCGGGCCACACGTACGATCCAGGTGCGGTCACGGCGCAGGCCGTTGCCGGTCATGACGCCCAGTTCGGTCGAGTGACCGTACACCTCATTGATGGTGTGAGCGGTGCGGCGCGCGGTGGCTTCGGTGTCCACTTCGGCTTCGATCACGATGCGGCCGCCCACGATGTGCAGCCCACTGGTGAAGCGCAACAGCGCGGACAGCTCCGCGCCCCGAACCGAGGATTTCTTGACCTGCAAGTGTGCAAGTTCGTCTTTGACCGACGCGGTCAATGCCATGTGAGTAGGTCTCCTTGTGCGTGCTGAAAGAACGGCCACCGATCGAGTCGGTGATCAGCCGTCCGCATTCATAATTTTTTGGTAGGCCGCAGCCAGTTTGAAGTGGTTGTGAACGGCCGAGCCGTCGTTGTCGCGTAGATCCGCCCAGTGCACCTTGGCGCCCAGTTGCGCCGCCGCCATTTCGACGTCGTGCGGAGACTCCGCCGCGGTCGGATCGGCCAGCACGGCGTCCAGTCGCAGTTCGGGAGCGTAACGGGCCAGCACCCGCAGGTGATCCGCGGTGCTCATGCCAAGAGTCTCGGAATCGCGGGAAAGATTCAGAGTGACCAGTCGCTTGGCCGGGGACTTGCAGATCGCGTCCCGCAAACCGGGGAGCAGCAGGTGCGGCAGCACGGAGGTGTGCCAGGAACCCGGTCCGAGCACGACCCAGGCGGCCTGGTCGATGGCCTCGACTGCTTCGGGGCAGGCCTGGGCGTCATGCGGGTTGATCCGCACGTTGCACACGTCCGCTTGCTTGGCCAGCAGCGACTGTCCCGTGACCGTGCGTGTGATGAGCTCGGGTGGGCACGGTTTGGTGGGATCGGAGTTCGGGGCGATATCACCCTCGATGACCAGTGGTTCCCGAGACATGGGGAGCACCTGTCCCCTGGCGCCCAGCAGAGCGCCGGCCCAGCGCAGACCGTCGACCGGATCATCCAGCAGTTCCCACAGGGTCACGATCAGCAGGTTTCCCAGCGCGTGATTATCCAGCCCCTCGTTGGGGTGCTCGGCATCGCTGAAACGGTGCTGCATCACGTCGCGCCAGGTCCGGCCCCACTGGGAGTCGTCACACAACGCGGCCAGCGCCATGCGCAGATCCCCCGGAGGGAGCACGTTCATCTCGTTGCGCAACCGACCGGACGATCCGCCGTCGTCGGCGACCGTGACCACGGCCGTAACGGCCGGGGCGAGAAGGCGCAGCGCGGACAGGCTCGCGGAAAGCCCGTGACCGCCGCCCAGGGCGACCACCGAATCGGCGTCGGTGAGGCCCT
>NZ_AJXN01000046.1 GCF_000286355.1 Kocuria atrinae C3-8
CCTCCGGTATTCGGAGGGCCCATTCCTATGCCCCGTTCACAAGTCACTGGACGACCTATAGGGGCCTTAACGAGAAGAAGCCATGGGCGGCTCCCCCGCTGACGCGGGGCTGCCGTCCATGGCTTCGACCATGAGTGTTAAATGCGGAGGAGGGGCACCAGCCGTAGCTGGTGCCCCTCCTCCTTTACGTTAATTTCGGCGGTGACTTACTCTCCCACACCCTCCCGAGTGCAGTACCATCAGCGCTGTGGGCCTTAGCTTCCGGGTTCGAGATGGGACCGGGCGTTTCCCCCACGCTATAACCACCGAAAACCCAACCCCACCCAAACACGCGTGTCGCGTGTGGTGGGAAACCATTGTGTTTCCAGGTCTCGTGGACCGTTATTCAATTACCAACCCCAACCACCACCACGACAAATACTGTGGTGGTGTGGTGCTTGTTGGTTGTCAACCACATAGTGAACGCGAACAACAACTTTTTGATGATTTGTTGTATGTGATAAGTCTTCGGTTTATTAGTACCGGTCAGCTCCACGCCTTACAACGCTTCCACACCCGGCTATCAACCAGTCGTCTACTGGGAACCTCACACCCCAAAAAGGGGCTAGGAAATCTCATCTCGGAGCAAGCTTCCCGCTTAGATGCTTTCAGCGGTTATCTCTTCCGAACGTAGCTAATCAGCCATGCTCCTGGCGGAACAACTGACATACCAGAGGTTCGTCCGTCCCGGTCCTCTCGTACTAAGGACAGACCTCCACAAATTTCCAACGCACGCAGCGGATAGGGACCGAACTGTCTCACGACGTTCTGAACCCAGCTCGCGTACCGCTTTAATGGGCGAACAGCCCAACCCTTGGGACCAACTCCAGCCCCAGGATGCGACGAGCCGACATCGAGGTGCCAAACCATGCCGTCGATATGGACTCTTGGGCAAGATCAGCCTGTTATCCCCGAGGTACCTTTTATCCGTTGAGCGACGGCCATTCCACAATGTACCGCCGGATCACTAGTCCCGACTTTCGTCCCTGCTCGAGCTGTCACTCTCACAGTCAAGCTCCCTTGTGCACTTACACTCAACACCTGATTGCCGACCAGGCTGAGGGAACCTTTGGGCGCTCCGTTACTCTTTAGGAGGCAACCGCCCCAGTTAAACTACCCATCAGGCACTGTCCCTGACCCGGATTACGGGCCGAAGTTAGATATCCAGAGTGACCAGAGTGGTATTTCAACAACGACTCCACCCTAACTAGCGTTGAGGCTTCACAGTCTCCCACCTATCCTACACAAGCCACACCGAACACCAATACCAAACTATAGTAAAGGTCTCGGGGTCTTTCCGTCCTGCTGCGCGAAACGAGCATCTTTACTCGTACTGCAATTTCGCCGAGTTCATGGTTGAGACAGTAGGGAAGTCGTTACTCCATTCGTGCAGGTCGGAACTTACCCGACAAGGAATTTCGCTACCTTAGGATGGTTATAGTTACCACCGCCGTTTACTGGGGCTTAAATTCTCCGCTTCGACCCCAAGAGTCTAACGAGTCCTCTTAACCTTCCAGCACCGGGCAGGAGTCAGTCCGTATACATCGTCTTACGACTTCGCACGGACCTGTGTTTTTGATAAACAGTCGCTTCCCCCTAGCCTCTGCGACCCCAACCAGCTCACACCGCAAGGGCGATCACCAGCCAAGGCCCCCCTTCTCCCGAAGTTACGGGGGCATTTTGCCGAGTTCCTTAACCATGATTCTCTCGAACGCCTTAGTATTCTCTACCTGATCACCTGTGTCGGTTTAGGGTACGGGCGACTACAACCTCACGTCGATGCTTTTCTCGGCAGCATAGGATCACCAAATTCCCTCACCTAAGAGAGTCCCATCACATCTCAGGCTCAACGGCCCGCGGATTTACCAACGAACCACCCTACATGCTTAGACCAGGACAACCATCGCCTGGCTTGGCTACCTTCCTGCGTCACACCTGTTAATACGCTTACCTCCCCAGATCAGGTCCCACGCTCCCCACACACGTCTTCACCCCGAAGGGATCCAATCATGGTGGTTCGGGTGGTTAGTATCCCCGGTTCAGTATGGACGGTTTTTCGCCGGTACGGGAATATCAACCCGTTATCCATCGACTACGCCTGTCGGCCTCGCCTTAGGTCCCGACTCACCCAGGGCAGATTAGCTTGACCCTGGAACCCTTGATCATCCGGCGGACGGGTTTCTCACCCGTCTTTCGCTACTCATGCCTGCATTCTCACTCGTTGAGGTTCCACCACTGGGTCACCCCGCAGCTTCACTACCCCAACGACGCTCCCCTACCCACAACACCACCTCAACCACAAACGGCTCAGCTACTCGGTGTCATGCCACAACTTCGGCGGTGTACTTGAGCCCCGCTACATTATCGGCGCGGAATCACTTGACCAGTGAGCTATTACGCACTCTTTCAAGGATGGCTGCTTCTAAGCCAACCTCCTGGTTGTCTAAGCAACTCCACATCCTTTCCCACTTAGCACACGCTTAGGGGCCTTAGTTGATGGTCTGGGCTGTTTCCCTTTCGACTATGAAGCTTATCCCCCACAGTCTCACTGCCGCGCTTACACTTGACTGGCATTCGGAGTTTGGTTGACGTCAGTAACCTTGTAGGGCCCATCAGCCATCCAGTAGCTCTACCTCCAGCAAGCAACACACGACGCTGCACCTAAATGCATTTCGGGGAGAACCAGCTATCACGGAGTTTGATTGGCCTTTCACCCCTACCCACAGCTCATCCCCTCCATTTTCAACTGAAGTGGGTTCGGTCCTCCACGCGCTCTTACACGCGCTTCAACCTGGCCATGGGTAGATCACCCCGCTTCGGGTCTAGATCACGCCACTACAACACGCCCTATTCAGACTCGCTTTCGCTACGACTACCCCACACGGGTTAATCTCGCGACGTAACACTAACTCGCAGGCTCATTCTTCAAAAGGCACGCCGTCACCCCACAAAGAGGCTCCGACGGCTTGTAAGCACACGGTTTCAGGTACTATTTCACTCCCCTCCCGGGGTACTTTTCACCATTCCCTCACGGTACTGATCCGCTATCGGTCATCAGGAAGTATTCAGGCTTACCAGGTGGTCCTGGCAGATTCACACGAGATTTCACGAGCCCCGTGCTACTCGGGAGTACATCAGATTGAGATAACTGCGGTTTCGTCTACGGGACTCACACCCACTACGGTCTGGCACTCACCACCAGTTCGACTACCACAACACCACAACCCCCAGAGTGGCGACCCTGAGAACAACGCATCCCACAACCCCGACCATGCAACCCTCGCCAGGTATCACACACAACCGGTTTAGCCACCATCCGCTTTCGCTCGCCACTACTCACGGAATCACTATTGTTTTCTCTTCCTATGGGTACTGAGATGTTTCACTTCCCCACGTTCCTCCTCGCACCCTATGAATTCAGATACGAGTGACCACGCATAACACGCAGCCGGGTTACCCCATTCGGAAACCCTCGGATCACAGCTCGTTTATCAGCTCCCCGAGGCTTATCGCAGATTTCCACGTCCTTCATCAGCTCCTGATGCCAAGGCATCCACCGTGTGCCCGTAACAACTTATACGCCACACAACACAAATAATCATCAAAAATACACACCACACACCAACAACCACACCACCATCAGAACCCAAAGGAACCAACAGCACTGCAATCATCCGTGCGCGGCGTTCAAAGATGCTCGCGTCCACTATGTAGTTGACAAACAACAACCCACCAACACCACCCCCACCAGCAACCGCCAGCTTCAGTAGTGTTCCAGGATGTAACCAACAACCAACACCCCACCACCAGAGAAGATCCTCACGGATCCACCACTGGATAACGAAGCGTTGGGTTTGTTGATCGACAACCCAACAATGTGCCACCACAACCACCACCACACACCAAACACAACCATTGAAGTCGTGAACGTTCCCGTGTGTGGGGTTCGTATGTACGCCTGTTGATATTCCACCCATGAGCAAACCACCACCACAACGAAACTGTCGGGTGCGTGGCGGCCACTGATCACCAGCACCTGAATACCTCAGATACCAGCTGCAACCACACGGTTGCTGGGCCTGCTCCTTAGAAAGGAGGTGATCCAGCCGCACCTTCCGGTACGGCTACCTTGTTACGACTTAGTCCCAATCGCCAGTCCCACCTTCGACGGCTCCCCCCACAAGGGTTAGGCCACCGGCTTCGGGTGTTACCAACTTTCGTGACTTGACGGGCGGTGTGTACAAGGCCCGGGAACGTATTCACCGCAGCGTTGCTGATCTGCGATTACTAGCGACTCCGACTTCACGTGGTCGAGTTGCAGACCACGATCCGAACTGAGACCAGCTTTTTGGGATTAGCTCCACCTCACGGTATCGCAACCCATTGTACCGGCCATTGTAGCATGCGTGAAGCCCAAGACATAAGGGGCATGATGATTTGACGTCATCCCCACCTTCCTCCGAGTTGACCCCGGCAGTCTCCTATGAGTCCCCACCATCACGTGCTGGCAACATAGAACGAGGGTTGCGCTCGTTGCGGGACTTAACCCAACATCTCACGACACGAGCTGACGACAACCATGCACCACCTGTACACCAACCCCAAAAGGGGAAACCACATCTCTGCGGCGGTCTGGTGTATGTCAAGCCTTGGTAAGGTTCTTCGCGTTGCATCGAATTAATCCGCATGCTCCGCCGCTTGTGCGGGCCCCCGTCAATTCCTTTGAGTTTTAGCCTTGCGGCCGTACTCCCCAGGCGGGGCACTTAATGCGTTAGCTACGGCGCGGAAAACGTGGAATGTCCCCCACACCTAGTGCCCAACGTTTACGGCATGGACTACCAGGGTATCTAATCCTGTTCGCTCCCCATGCTTTCGCTCCTCAGCGTCAGTAACAGCCCAGAGACCTGCCTTCGCCATCGGTGTTCCTCCTGATATCTGCGCATTTCACCGCTACACCAGGAATTCCAGTCTCCCCTACTGCACTCTAGTCTGCCCGTACCCACTGCACACCACGGGGTTAAGCCCCGGGCTTTCACAGCAGACGCGACAAACCGCCTACGAGCTCTTTACGCCCAATAATTCCGGACAACGCTTGCGCCCTACGTATTACCGCGGCTGCTGGCACGTAGTTAGCCGGCGCTTCTTCTGCACGTACCGTCACTTTCGCTTCTTCCGTGCTGAAAGAGGTTTACAACCCGAAGGCCGTCATCCCTCACGCGGCGTCGCTGCATCAGGCTTTCGCCCATTGTGCAATATTCCCCACTGCTGCCTCCCGTAGGAGTCTGGGCCGTGTCTCAGTCCCAGTGTGGCCGGTCACCCTCTCAGGCCGGCTACCCGTCGTCGCCTTGGTAGGCCATTACCCCACCAACAAGCTGATAGGCCGTGAGCCCATCCAAAACCAGTAAAACCCTTTCCACACAACCCCATGCGAGACTGTGTAGTATCCAGTATTAGACCCAGTTTCCCAGGCTTATCCCAGAGTCAAGGGCAGGTTACTCACGTATTACTCACCCGTTCGCCACTAATCCACCCCAGCAAGCTGGAGCATCATCGTTCGACTTGCATGTGTTAAGCACGCCGCCAGCGTTCGTCCTGAGCCAGGATCAAACTCTCCGTCAAAAAACAATGACAGAAACCACAACCACCAGTTCCACAAAGAAACCAGCACACAGTTGCGGGATCCTAGCTGACACCCAACACCCCAGGAAACGGGAAAAACACCCCGAGCATCAGGCCATCAACCAAAAAATATAAAACTTTTCGGTATCAACAAACTAGGCACACTATTGAGTTGACAAACAACAAACCACAC
>NZ_AJXN01000047.1 GCF_000286355.1 Kocuria atrinae C3-8
GCTGGGAGCCGGGTGGAAGAAGGTGGCCTGTGCCGAAGCCAAGCCCAAGTCGCCGGAAGCTCAGAAACCCGCAGCCGCGCCCAAACCCGCCGTGGGCGACACGTTCGCGGGCCGGACTACCCCAAGCACGTGGTGGATTCGGCCAATCAGCACCACGCCGAGCTGCAGCAGCGCGACCTGCCGTCCCAGGAAGCCGTGCAGTCGATGATCCGGGAGACCGCGGAATCCATGGGCGTGGACCCCAAACTCGCGTTGGCTCACGCCGCCCAGGAATCAGGCTTCCAACAGGGCGTGGTCTCCCCCGCGGACGCCGTAGGAGCCATGCAAGTCATTCCGTCCGCCGGCGATTGGGCCTCCAACCTGGTCGGACGCGATCTGGACCTGTTGGACACCCGGGACAACATCACGGCCGGTGTGGCCATCATCAAGGAACTGCAGGACAAGGCGCCGTCCAAGGAAATGGGCATCGGCGCCTATTACCAGGGTCTCCACGGAGTGAAGACCTATGGTTTGTTCTCGGACACCAAGGACTACGTACGAGCGGTTTCCGCTCAGGAAAAGCGATTTGCCTGATCATTCCCCCCAAGATCGCCTGACCGGCACGCTGCTGGACCACCGCTATCGGATCCAGCGGCGATTGGCCACGGGCGGAACGGCCTCCGTCTACGTGGGCCTGGACGAGCGTCTGGACCGCCATGTCGCGCTCAAGATCATCCACCCGCACTTTGCCGACGATCCCAAGTTCGTGGAGCGTGCCCAGCGCGAAGCGAAGGCCGCCGCACGGTTGCACCACCCGAACGTGGTCGCCGTGCTCGACCAGGGCCAGACGTCCGACGGCGTGGTCTACCTGGTGCTCGAGTATGTGGATGGCCCCACCCTGCGCCACGTGATCGCCCGCGAATCTCCCATGACCGCACGGCGCACCCTGGACCTCCTGATCCCCGTGCTCCGTGGCCTGGCGCAGGCTCACCGCTCCGGCATGGTTCACCGGGACATCAAACCCGAAAATGTCTTGCTGACCACCGGCGGCGACGTCAAGGTCGCTGACTTCGGCCTGATGCGCGCCGTGGACGAACACACCTCCACGAGCACCATCCTGGGCACGGTCGCCTATGCCGCACCCGAGCTCGTGGGTCACGAACCCGTGGACCAGCGCTGCGACGTGTACGCCGTGGGCATCATGACCTACGAGATGCTCACCGGTTCCCGTCCCTACACGGCACCGCACTGCAGGTGGCGAACGCGCACGTCAGCCGGGACGTCCCCGCGCCGAGTCGCACTTCCTCCGGTATTCCGGACAGCTTGGACGAGTTCGTGCTGCGCTGTACCGCCCGCCACCAGGACGCTCGACCCGCCGACGCCGCAGCCCTCCTGGATCTGGCCCTCGCCATTCATCGGTCGTTGCCGGCCGTGAATGATCCGGTGTCGCTGAATCAGCCGACCCACGTAATTCCTGGTTCCGATGAGACGCAGGCGTTGCCGCCATCCGGTCAGGCGCATCTATCGGATGATGCAGAGACCACGGTGCTGTCGGCTCAGTCGAAGGAATCACCGATGACCGAGCCGATCTCGAGCTCCGGGGTTCGTGATGCAGCCACCCGCGCGATTCCCGCTGCCGGAATCCTGCCGACGTACGATCTGGACGCCACCCAGACCGTGGCCATCACCACCGCCGGTTCCACCGCACACAGGACACCGGAGCAGCCGCGCGTCACGCTCAACCCGCAGCCCAAACCGCTGCACCTTGCCATTGGCGCCGTGGTGTTCGTGCTTCTCCTCGCTCTGGCGGCGTTCCTCGGTTGGTGGCTCGCCTCCGGGCCGGGCACCACGGCCAACACCGTGCCCGATGTCTCCGGCGTTCCGGTCGCGAATGCGGAACGCACCCTGAGTGCCGCCGGGATCAGCAATGTGGGTGTTCACACCATGACCAATGCTCAGATTCCCGCAGGTTCGGTGATCTCGACCGATCCGGGCGAGTCCGCTCAGGTCCGCGGGATAAAGCAAGTAGTCCTTCTGGTCTCTGAAGGACCCGCGCAATTGGATGTCCCACTGTTCGAAGGCATGAGCCTGGACGAGGCCCGCAACGCCGTGACCCAGGCGGGGTTCTCGCTGGGTGGTGTGCAGACCCAGTTCTCGGACCAACCCGAAGGTACCGTGTTGCTGCAAGTGCCTGCCGCAGGCACCAAGGCCGAAGAAGGCACCGCTGTGGACCTCAACGTGGCCGCGGACAGCCCGCCGGAGCAGGTGCCCAATGTGGTGGGTCAGAGTGTTGACTCAGCTCGACAGTCACTGGAAGAACTCGGCTTCACCGTTGAAGTCAACCAGCCCGTTGGCTCCACCCTGGACCGCGTGGTCCACCAGCGCGAAGACGGAAACACGGTCATCCTCACTGTGCTGTGACCCTGCTTTCTCCTCGTCGTCTCCGAGCCTTTCTCGACGGTCCTTCCGAACCCGCATAAGAGTTGGGGCCGTACCCTTCCCCGGGTACCGGCCCTAACTCATGGTCAGTGCTCAGTGCGGATCAGTAGGTGCCGAAATTCTGGGTGGCGAACACACGGCCGTCCTCAGCGGTGGCCAAACCGAAACCAGCCCCGTTGAACTCGGGGCTCATGATGTTGGAAGCGTGGCTGGGGCTGTTCATCCAGAAGTCGAAGAAGTACTGCGCAGGGGCCTGGGCGGAGTCACGCGACTGGACGTGGTAGGCGATGTTCTCAGCCATTCCCGTGGACCCGGAATCCGTGGTCTGCTGAATGAAGGACGGGTTGTGGCTGGCCGCACCGCTGGATGCCATCTGGCCGGACCAGCCGGAGGCGATGTCGTTGAGTGCGCCCACGTTGGCCAACGGCTCGAGCCCCTGCTGTGCGCGAGCGTCATTCATCATGCCCAGCAGTTCCTGAGCGACCTGATCTGAGGAGGACTGGGTACCGGAGGTGGACTGTGTGGTCACCTGGTTCAGTGAGACCGAGGCGGACTGAGCGGTCTCCGGAGCCGTGGCTGTCTGGCTCGCGGCGGCGGGTGCCACCATGGCGCCGGTCAATGCGACGGTAGCGGTTCCGGTCAACAGGATCTTCTTCATAACGTTCATTCGGTGCTTCTCCTGACGGTTCAGCGTTGGCTCACCCCAAGCGGGGTAGGTCGTGAAACACCGTATGAAGCACAGAAAAAGCGAGTCAAAACAAAAACGTTACGACACCGTTATTTATCGGGCCGCATTAGCCGGTTACAAAAGTAACCGAACTGCGGTGCCGGGGATCAAAGCACATCGCGACACCGAAAGATGAAATCCGTCACAGGAATCAACTCTCAGTGCCGCGATGCGGTGGAGCGGGGTCAGTTCTGCTTGGAGAGGTACTCCGCGACTAGGAACGCGATCTCCAGCGACTGCATGTGATTCAGGCGCGGATCACACAGGGTCTCGTAGCGCTCCGCGAAGGAGGACTCGTTGACCGGGTCCGAACCGCCCAGGCACTCCGCGACGTCGTCGCCGGTCATTTCCACGTGAATGCCGCCGGGGAAGGTACCCAAGGCCTGGTGCACCTCGAAGAAGCCGCGAACCTCGTCCACCACGTCGTCGAAGTTGCGGGTCTTGTAGCCGGAGGGCAGAGACACCGTGTTGCCGTGCATGGGATCGGAGACCCACACCGGCTTGGCGCCGGAACCCTCGACCGCCTGAATGATGGCCGGGAGCTTCTCGCGGATGTTCTTGGCACCCATGCGGATGATGAACGTGAGGCGACCCGGTTCGCGGTTGGGGTCCAACGCGTCGATCAGGCGCAGTGCGTCCTCGCCGGTGGTGGACGGGCCGAGCTTCACACCAATCGGGTTGCGCAAGCGCGAGAGCAGATCCACGTGAGCGCCGTCGAGCTCGCGAGTGCGTTCACCGATCCACAGGAAGTGGCCGGACGTGCCGTACGGCAGGTGCGTGCGGGAATCGATGCGGGTCAGGGCGCGCTCGTAGTCGAGCAGCAGTGCCTCGTGACCGGCGAAGAACTCGGTGGTCTTGAGCGCATCGAAGTCAGCCCCGCAGGCCGCCATGAACTTCACGGCGTGATCGATTTCGCGAGCCATGGACTCGTATCGGGCGTAGGCGGGGTTGGCCGCGAAGCCCATGTTCCACGCGTGCACGCGGCGCAGATCCGCGAAACCACCGGTGGTGAAGGCGCGGATCAGGTTCAGCGTGGACGCCGAGGTGTGGTAGCCGCGCAGCATGCGATTGGGGTCATGGACTCGGGAGGACTCGTTGAAGTCGAACCCGTTGACCATCTCACCGCGGAAGGACGGCAGGGTCTGATCTCCGCGGGTCTCCATGTTGGAGGAACGCGGCTTGGAGAACTGACCCGCCATGCGGCCCATCTTGACCACGGGCAGCGAAGCACCGTAGGTCAGAACCACGGCCATCTGCAGCAGAGTCTGCACACGGCCAGAGATCTTGTCCGCGGTAGCACCGGCAAACGTCTCCGCGCAGTCGCCACCCTGCAGGAAGAATGCCTCGCCCGCAGCAACGGAGGCCAGGCGCTCACGCAGCAAATCCACTTCACCGGCGAAGACCAGCGGCGGAACGGCGTTGAGCTCTTCGATGGTCGAAGCGAAGTCCGGGTGCTCCGCCCACTGCGGGTGCTGACCAATGGTCCGATTGCGCCATTCGTCCAGGCCGGGATAGCTGGCGGCACTGGGTGAAGGGGTAGTCATGGCGCGTGCTTCTTCAGACTGAGTTACAGAGGTCATTACCCCAGTCTAGGCGTTCCGGTCCGCGGACTGGTCATCGTTTCCATCATGTGACGCCCGGGGAGCTTGGAGCCGAGCTGCTCAGCCTGCTGCGTCACGGATGCGGACATGGAACGGCCCTTTTCGCGGGCCGATTCGGCGGCGTCCTTGACCTGGGTCCTGAACTGTTCGCGCTTCTGCTCCGCCAGTTCCTTCTTGTAGTTGGCGGCGTACACGTCCACGGTTTCCTGACCCGACAGTTCCTGGATCGCCGCCATGATCTGATCGGTGACCTCGCGCATCGCGGCGTGGTCGCCGTGCTGACCCTTGAGGTGGGAGAAGTCCAGCGGCTTGCCGAAAATGGTGGTGACCTTGGCCTTGCGGGGGTCCGGGAACTTGGAGCCGAGGGGCTGGATCTTGTCCGTTCCGACCATGGCAATCGGGACCACAGGCGCACCGGTTTCCAGAGCCAGTCGAGCCACGCCGATCTTGCCGCGGTACAGGCGGCCGTCCGGCGAGCGCGTGCCTCGGGGTAGATGCCCAGCAGCTTGCCGTCCTGCAGTGCTTGGCCGCCCGCGCTCAACGCCTTGGCGCTGGCTTTGCCGCCGTTGCGGTCCATGGGAATCTGGTTGATCGCGCGGAAGAAGGCACCCACGACCTTGCCCTTGACGCCCGGCCCCGTGAAGTACTCGGACTTGGCCAGGAAGTACACCTGGCGGGGCACAGCCACCGGCATGAACACGGAATCCGAGATCGACAGGTGGTTGCTCGCCAAGATGGCCGCTCCCTGGGAGGGAACGTTCTCCAGGCCGATGGCCTTGGGGCGGTACACCGTGTTCACCACGGGGCCCACCACGTAACGCTTGAGGAACATGTACACCATGACTCGGATCCTTCCGGAAAGCTTCTGTTGAACCAATTGACCGCGACATCGAACGGGTCAGATGCGCGCGGATCAGCAGTGCGCGTATCGAATTCCCCGCTGGATTCTCTCATGACAATTGCTCGGACTGGCACAATGGCGCCATGAGCTTCGATCCCGCCGCGCACGGCCATCAGTTCTTCCCGGGCACCGCCTCCGTAGGGGTGCTGGTTCTGCACGGTTTCACCTCCACGACCGCCTCGGTCATCGAGTGGGCGCGTGCCATTCACCAAGCCGACGACGCCGCCGGCCGCCACCCGTCCGTGTCCGTCCCCTTGCTGCCGGGTCACGGCACCACGTGGGAGGACCTGGCCAAGGAGAAGTGGCACGCGTGGCGTGACGCCGTGGATGAGGAGTACTGGACGTTAAGGGCCCGGCACGAGCACGTGGTGGTGTGTGGACTGTCGATGGGCGGCGCGTTGGCGGTTCAGCTGGCGGCCCGCTATCCCGTGGCAGGTCTTTTGAAGGTGAACCCGGCACTGGCCCTGACGAGTCGCACTGCCGCCTACAGCCACCTTGTGAAGCACGTGGTGCCGTCCGTTGCGGGCATCGGCAGCGACATCAACCGGCCGTCGGTGGCTGAAACCACCTACGACCGCACTCCCGTGGCCGCCGTAGCCCAACTCAACATCCTGATCCGTCAGGCCATCAAGACGCTGCCCGCTGTGACAGCGCCGGCCATCGTGTTCCGCTCGACGACTGACCGGATCGTGGCCGACGCCTCGGTGGACCTGATCCGCGAGCGCAGCGCGGGCCCGGTGGAGGTCATTGCGCTGCCCAACAGTTTTCACGTGGCCACCATGGACTACGACCAGGGCTTGGTGGAGACGGCCTCCCGCCAGGCGGTGCAGAACCTCATGCGGGGCTTTGGTCTGACGGTCGAGACGGGCCGAGCGGCGGCGTCGGCATGACCCAACGAGACCCCGAGAATCAACACCCGGACGACGATTTCCGCCGCATCATCGAAGGTAACGACTGGGAGAACGTGCCCCGCGACGATGAGGACGCCGAGCCGTGGGCGGATGAGATCCCCTGGGAACCGGCGGAGCAACCCGCAACGGAGGTACCGCTCGAACTTTTCGAATCCGAGGAGGACGAGACCTACAACCCCGATCCCGGCGAGATCACCCGAGGCGTGAGCGCCAAGATGGTGCGGGCCGTTACGGTGATTCTGGCGGTGCTCGTGATCATGATCGGCTTGGCGGCGCTACCCGGCTCCCTACCCACCGCGGTGTGGGCGGCCGGTGTTGCCGGAGTGATCGGTGGCCTGTACTTGGTGTACCGCGCGCTGCCCGAAGATCCCCGTGATGACGACGGCGCCGTGGTCTGAATGAATGTGCCGCTTCAAAGGTGGACACGTCCATAAATGCCGCATCATGACCTGGATCACACAGTAGGCTGGCTCCATATCTCCACGAAGAAGGTGCTAAATGAGACGCGTGAGCGTACCCCCCGCAGTTGACCCGCTTCCGCACGACAGCGTGGCCGAGATCCTGGCCCGCCAAGCGCGCGAAAACCCGGATATTGTCCTGTACACGATCCTCGCCGAGGGCAAGGAACGCGACGTGACGGCGCGTCAGTTCCGCGAAGAAGTCATTGCCGTGGCCCGAGGGCTCGCCGCCCGCGGCATCCAGCCCGGTGATCGCGTGGGCATCCTGAGTCGCACGCGCTACGAGTGGTCGCTCGTGGACTTCGCGCTGTGGTGGGTGGGCGCGGTTCCCGTGCCGGTCTACGACACGTCCTCCCCGGACCAGATCGCCTGGATCCTGTCGGACTCCGAGTCCAAGGCGATCTTCGTCGAGACCGATGAACTCGCGGAGCACGTGGAGGCGGCAGCCGCCATCACTCCGTTCGAGGCCTCGTCCCGCATCTGTGTCTTCGACACCGCTGATCCCAAGTCCTCGTTGGAGACCTTCATCGCGGAAGGTGCCGACCGGACCGATTTCGAGGACCCGCACGACGGAGATTCTCTAGACAAGACCGCCACCATCATCTACACCTCGGGCACCACCGGGCCGCCCAAGGGTTGCGAGCTCACCCACCGGAACTTCGTGGGTTGTTCGGCCAACACGATTCCCGTGGCCTCGGAAGTGATTTACCCGGGTGCCCGCACGCTGATGTTCCTGCCGCTGGCACACGTGTTCGCCCGCTTCGTGGAGGTCGTCGCGGTGGACGCCGGCGTCACCCTGGCACACACCCCGGACGTCTCCGAACTCATGGAGGACCTGGGTCGGTTCAAGCCCACGTTCATCCTGGCCGTACCGCGCGTATTCGAGAAGATCTTCGTGGGTGCGCGTCTCAAGGCCGCGGCTGCTTCCCCGATCAAGAAGCTGATCTTCGCCCGCGCCGTAGCCGTGGCCGTCGAGTGGTCCAAGGCGTCGCAGGCCGGCAAGGTCTCCCCATTGCTCGAGGCCCAGCACCGCCTGTACGACAAGCTGGTCTACTCAACGCTGCGCAACGCCATGGGCGGCGAAGTCCACTATGCCGTGTCCGGAGGTGCACTCCTGGGCGCGCGCCTGGGCCACTTCTTCAACGGCATCGGCGTGTACGTGGTGGAGGGCTACGGTCTGACCGAGACCACCGCGCCCATCTCCGCGAACTTCCCGAGCATCAACCGTCTGGGCACGGTGGGCCACCCGATCCCGGGTCACGAGATCGCCATCGCCCACGACGGCGAGATCCTGGTCCGCGGCAACAATGTGTTCCGCGCCTACCACGGCATGCCGGACAAGACCGAGGAAAGCTTTGTTGACGGTTGGTTCGCCACCGGTGACCTGGGTGTCCTCGATGAAGAAGGCATCCTCACCGTCACCGGTCGCAAGAAGGAAATCATCGTGACGGCCGCGGGCAAGAACGTGGTCCCCAATACCCTGGAGGATCCCATCCGCGCGTCTGCCACCGTGGGGCAGATCATCGTGCTGGGTGACAACCGGTCGTTCATTTCCGCGCTGATCACCCTGGATCCGGACACCCTGCCCAAGATCCTGCCGACCCTGGGTCTGGATTCCTCGCTCACCCCCGCGCAGGCGGCCAAGGAACCGGCGGTCATCGATCACGTGCAGAAGATCGTCGACCATGCCAACGCCAAGGTCTCCCGCGCAGAGAGCATCCGGAAGTTCACCATCCTGGACCGCGACTTCACCATCGAGGACGGGTACTTGACGCCCTCCATGAAGCTCAAGCGGCCCAAGGTCGTGGAAGACTTCGCAGACGAGATTGAGGCGATCTACGCCAAGTAATTTCGGCGCACGATTCAGCCAAAGCTGAGCGAGGCCCGGCGGACACTGTCCGCCGGGCCTCGCTTGATGTGATGTTCCGAACTCGCCGAGGCGTCGAGCGGCCTGCTGTCAACGGGCCGCTCGCCAGCCGTCGGTGAGACTCAGCTACCCGTCGGTGTCGCTCACCGTTGTTCGGGAACGTCCAGACCGAGCAGCGCGTTCTCGACCACTTCGGCCAGTGCCGGGTGGATCCAATACTGACCGCGAGCCATCTCGTGCGCGGTCTGTCCGAAGGACATGCCCTGGATGAGCGGCTGCACCAGGTTGGACGAGTCCTTACCGATCAAATGTGCACCCAGCAACAAGCCCGTGTTCTTGTCCGCGATGAGCTTGCAGATCCCCACGGAGTCATCCATGGCCCAGCCGTAGGCGACATCGCCGAAGTTCTGTTCCTTGACCGTGATCTCCGTGCCGTTCTGTTCTGCCCAGATGCGGGCCTGTTGCTCGGTCATGCCCACGGTCGCGATCTGGGGTTCCGTGAACACCGCCGAGGGCACGAAGCGGTGATCCGTGGCTTCCAGATCATCCGGGTGGACCACGTTGTGCGTGACCGTGCGGGCCTCCGCATTGGCCACGTGCTTGAGCTGGTACGGGGAGCAGACGTCGCCCAGTGCCCACAGACCATCGACCGGTCGCCCGTCGCTGAGCACGCGCTGGTACTCGTCCACGGCCAGCAATCCGGAGTCGTAGACGTCCAGGTTCGCGGCTTCCGGGTTGAGTGTGTCGGAATTGGGCACGCGACCGGTGGCCACCAGGACCACGTCCGCCGTGCCTCCCAGGTTTCCAGTGAGTCGTCCAACGCCGCCGCGGTCACCTTGAGCTTGCCGTCCGCCGTCCACTCGATTCCGGTAATGGAGCGGTTCAGCTGCAGATCCCACTGTTTGGCGGCCTCACGCTTGAACCGTTCGGCAATCGTGTCGTCGTGTTGCCGCAAGAGGCGCTCGGAACGGTTGAGCTGGGTGACCTTGGAACCCAGACCGTTGAACACGTGCAGAACTCCGCGGCGATGTAGCCTCCGCCCACCACAATGATCGACTCCGGTAGCTCGTCCAGTCGCATGACCGTGTCCGAGGTGTGCACACCGGGCAGATCGATGCCGGGGACGTCCGGGAGCTGCACGCGCGAACCGTTGGCCAGCACGATCTGGGGCGCGGTGATCCGCTCTCCCGAGTCCGTTTCCAGGACCATGGGCTCGACGAAGTGAACGTACTCCCTGATCACCGTCACGTTCTCCATGGACTCGCGGTACTCCAGACCGCCCTCGGAAATGGCGTCGGTCCTGCCGAAGATGCGATCGCGGATGGCCGGCCAGTCCACGGAGTTCACGGACGCCTCGACACCCAGCCGAGCGGCGTCCTTAACTTCCGCGGCCACCGTGGCCGGGTACACATACATCTTGGTGGGAATGCACCCCACGTTGAGGCACGTTCCGCCAAAGGTACCCGGTTCCACGATGGCCACGTTCAGATCTTGGTACTCCTCCGTGAGGATGGAGTTACCGGAGCCAGAGCCAACAATGATGAGATCAAATTCTCGCATGGATCCCATCCTAGATAGCTTGGCAAATCAGCGATCAGGCGGGGTCGATCACCAACACCAGGTCGCCGCCGCTCACCTGTGCCACGTCCTTCAGAGCCACGCGGGACACGGTGCCACCGGTGGGCGTGGTGATGGACGCTTCCATCTTCATCGCCTCGATGGTGGCCACGGCCTGACCCGGCTCCACGGTGTCGCCCTCGGCCACCGTGACCGTGACGGCACCGGCGAACGGCGCGGCGACATGACCCGGGTTGGAGGAATCTGCCTTCTCGAGCTCCACGGAGTCGGTCTTGACAGAGGTGTCGCGGATTTCCAACAGACGCAGCTGACCGTTCAGGGTGACCATCACGGTGCGCATGCCCTTGTCGTCCGGCTCGGAGATCGCCTGCAAGGTCACGAGCAAGCGCACGCCCCTGCCCAGCGAAATCACGTGCTCGAAGTCCTGACGCAGGCCGTACAGGAAGTCGCGGGTGTGCAGCACGGACAGGTCGCCGTACTTGGTCTGCGAGGACTCGAACTCCTTGGTGGGCGCGGCGAACAGCAAACGGTTCAGGGTCGCACGGCGCACCTCACCGGGCTGGTCGAGACCTTCCTGGTCCTCCTTGCTCAGTTCCTTGTCCCCCAGGGTCACGTTGCGGCCCTCGAGAGCCTTGGAACGGAACGGCTCAGGCCAGCCCGCGGGCGGGGTGCCGAGTTCACCGGCCAGGAAGTTGATCACCGAGTCCGGGATGTCGAACTTGTTGGGGTTCGCCTCGAACTCGGCCGGATCCACATCCATGCCCACGAGCTGCAGGGCCAGGTCACCCACGACCTTGGAGGACGGGGTCACCTTGACCAGGTGGCCCAGCATCTTGTCCGCGGCGTAGTACATGTCCTCGATGGCCTCGAACTTCTCGCCCAGGCCCAGCGCGATGGCCTGCTGGCGAAGGTTCGACAGCTGGCCGCCCGGGATCTCGTGACGGTACACGCGGCCCGTGGGGCTGTTCAGTCCCGATTCGAAGGGCTTGTAGATACCGCGCACGACCTCCCAGTAGGGCTCCAGGTCGCTCACGGCGTCCAGACCCAGGTTGGTGTCGCGCTCGGTGTTCTCGAGCGCGGCGACCAGAGCGGAAGCCGAGACCTGCGACGTCGTACCCGACATCGACGCGGAGGCGACGTCCACGGCGTCGACACCGGCTTCCGAGGCGGCCATCAACGTGGCCAACTGGCCGCCGGCGGTGTCGTGGGTGTGCAGGTGCAGCGGCAGGTCGAAGCGCTCGCGCAGCGCGGTGACCAGCTTGCGAGCGGCCTCCGGGCGCAGCAATCCGGCCATGTCCTTGATCGCCAGGATGTGAGCGCCGGCGTCCACGCATTGCTGCGCCAAATCCAGGTAGTAGTCGAGGGTGTAGACCTCTTCGTTGGGATCCAGCAGGTTGCCGGTGTAGCACAGGCGACCTCGGCCACAGCGGTTCCGGTCTCGCGTACGGCCTCGATCGCGGGGCGCATCTGCTCCACGTCGTTGAGGGCGTCGAAGATCCGGAAGATGTCCACGCCGGTCTCGGCGGCCTCAGCGACGAACGCGTTGGTCACCTCGGCGGGGTACGGCGTGTAGCCCACGGTGTTGCGACCGCGCAGCAGCATCTGGATGGGAATGTTGGGCATGGCCTCGCGCAGGCGGCGCAGGCGATCCCAAGGGTCCTCGCCCAGGAAGCGCAGAGCGACGTCGTACGTGGCACCGCCCCAGGCCTCGACCGAGAGCAGACCCGGCAGCGTGTGGGCGTAGGCCGGTGCGGCCGCGAGCAGGTCACGGGTACGCACGCGGGTGGCCAACAGCGACTGGTGCGCGTCGCGGAAGGTCGTGGAGGTGACCGCGAGCGGCTTGTAGGCGCGCAGTTCTTCAGCGAATCCCTCGGGGCCCTTCTCCAGGAGCACCTGACGCCAGCCGGCGGGAGGCTCGTGGGTCGAGGGGCCGTCGAAGGGGCTGCGGTAGGGCTCGTCAGACTTGTCACCCGGGTAGTGCGGCAGCTTGGTGCGCGGGTCGATACCGTCCACGCGATCACCGTTGGGCTTGTTGACCGTGACCTCGGCCAGGTAGGTCAGTGCACGGGTGGCGCGGTCTGCGGAAATCTTGCCCTTGAGCAGCTCGGGGTGATTCTCGATGAAGTCCGTAGCAACGTCACCGGCGATGAAGTCCGGATCGTCCAGCACGGACTGCAGGAACTGGATGTTGGTCGCGATGCCGCGGATACGGAACTCCGCCAGGGCACGGCGCGCACGGTGAACGGCGGTCGTGTAGTCGATGCCGCGGCACGTGAGCTTCACGAGCATCGAGTCGAAGTGCGGGGAGATCTCGGCACCGGCGTAGAGCGTGCCACCGTCCAGGCGAACGCCCGCGCCACCGGCGGAACGGTAGGCCGAAACCTTGCCGACATCCGGGCGGAAGTCGTTGGCCGGGTCCTCGGTGGTGATGCGGCACTGCAGGGCAGCACCGCGCACGCGCAGGGTGTCCTGACTGATCCCCAGGTCCTCGAGCGTCTCGCCGGCGGCGATGCGCAACTGCGCCTGCACCAGGTCGATGTCCGTGACTTCCTCGGTCACGGTGTGCTCCACCTGGATGCGCGGGTTCATTTCGATGAACACGTGTTCACCGGCACGCTCACCTGCGGTGTCCACCAGGAACTCCACGGTGCCGGCGTTGACGTAGCCCAGCTCCTTGGCGAACTTCACGGCATCGCGGTGCAAAGCCTGCCGGATGTCGTCGTCCAGGTTGGGCGCCGGAGCGATCTCGATGACCTTCTGGTGGCGGCGCTGCAGCGAGCAGTCGCGCTCGAACAGGTGCACCACGTTGCCCTCGTTGTCCGCGAGGATCTGCACTTCGATGTGCCGGGGCCGCAGTACGGCCTGCTCGATGAATACGGTCGGATCGCCGAAGGCAGTGTCCGCCTCACGCATGGCGGCATCCAGAGCACCGGGCAGATCCTTGGAGGTCTCCACACGGCGCATCCCGCGGCCGCCACCACCGGCGACGGCCTTGACGAACAGCGGGTAACCGATCTTCTCGGCTTCTTCGATCAACGCCTCTTTGTCCGCCGAGGGTTCGGTCGACTGCAACGTGGGAATGCCCGCGCGCTTCGCTGCGCGCAAGGCCTCTACCTTGTTGCCAGCCAGTTCCAGGATTTCTGCCTTGGGCCCAACAAACTTAATGCCCGCGGCATCAGCGGCGCGGGCAAGGTCGGGGTTCTCGGACAGGAAACCGTAACCGGGGTAGATGGCATCAGCGCCAGATTCTTTGGCAACGCGAACGATCTCGTCAACGTCCAAGTACGCGCGCACAGGGTGGCCCTCTTGGCCGATGGGGTACGCCTCGTCAGATTTCTGACGGTGAATGGAGTTGCGGTCTTCATGCGGGAACACGGCCACGGTTTTTGCGCCGAGTTCGTATGCGGCACGAAATGCACGGATAGCAATTTCGCCGCGGTTAGCCACCAGGATTTTGGAGAACATGTACTGCCGTTCCGCACCCCCGGGCCAGTGGGCCTCAGAGGGCGCTGCGTTAGATAGCGAACTAGCTGTCTCAGCATACGTGAGACCTACATCATACCTATGGACTGACCACACTATGTAACGGAACTAGTCATTCTGTGACGAAAAGACTATGGGTCCAGCCGTTAGCATGGACAGGGTTGTGTTCCGGTGGCCGGGACACCGTACGGGGAGAGGTCATAGTGCAGATCGTCAGCATCAGCAGCCTTAAGGGCGGCGTGGGTAAATCATCGGTAACTCTAGGGCTGGCCTCGGCCGCACTGGAGGCAGGCATACCCACTCTCGTCATCGATTTGGACCCCCACGCTGATGCTTCGACCGCCCTGGGCGTGCGAGCCCAGCCGTCCCGCGACATCGGCTCGATCCTCCGCAAACCCAAGAAGGGCGCTGTGTCCAAAATCACAGTTCCTTCTTCCTGGACCGAGCATCCGATCACGCCCGAGACGTCCACTTCGGCCGACACCTCGACCTCACCCGCCCCGACATCCGGCGACGACGCCGCGCCCGCCGAGGGCGCGTCCGGTCACAAGCCCGGGGACAACACTCAGCCGCACTCCCCCGCGCGCCCCGTCCTCGACATAGCACCGGGTTCCGCAGCGTCCTCTCATCTGGACCGTTCCACCTTCAAAGTCAAGGATCTCAAGGGCCTCGAAACGGTGCTCCAGAGCGTAGACAAGTACGAGTTGGTCCTCATCGACTGCCCGCCCAGCCTGACAGCGCTGACCCGCATGGCGTGGGCCGCGTCCCACAAGGTGCTCTCGGTGGCCGAACCCTCGCTGTTCTCCGTAGCGGGTACCAAGCGCACCATGACCGCGATCGCCCAGTTCGAAGTCTCCAAGCTCTGGGCCGTGCCCGCGGCCGGCGTGATCGTCAACCGCGCCCGTGAAGACTTCTCCGAACACTCGCACCGGATTGCGGAACTCGAGGAGCTGTTCGGAGAACTCGTGGTGCAGCCGACGCTGCCTGACGCCCCCGTGATGCAACAGATTCAGGGTGCCGCGTGGCCCGTTCACAAGTGGCCCGGCGACCAGGCCACGGACTTGGCAGCACGATTCACCACCATCTTGAACGGACTGCTGAAGTAACAGTGTGAACGTCCCTCGCGCGCTCCCTGCGCAAGCCACTGCAGCCGGTGAAGGAGAAGGCCGCCGTGACCCTCAAGGGTCACGGCGGCCTTCTGTTTGAGAATCCTAGGTGCGGGCGATCAGCCCGCGTTCTTCTTGCGACGACGCGCGCGACGAGCGGACAGCTCGTCCTCCGGGAACTCTTCCGCGGCGGCGTCGGCGGAGACTGCGGTGTGCTCGGACGGCATGGAGGCCAAGCGCCCTCGATCTCGCGCCACACGCGACCCACGGCAATACCGAACACGCCCTGGCCGCCCTGAACCAAGTCGATGACCTCGTGGGGTGAGGTGCATTCGTAGACGCTGGCACCGTCGGACATCAAAGTCAGCTGCGTGAGGTCTTCGATCCCGCGCAAGCGCAACGCGCCCACGGCGGAACGGATCTGCTGGAGGGAGACACCCGTGTCCAGGAGTCGCTTGACGACCTTGAGGACCAGGATGTCACGGAACGAATAGAGTCGCTGCGAACCGGAGCCCTTGGCACCACGCACAGTGGGCTCGACCAGACCGGTGCGTGCCCAGTAGTCGAGCTGCCGGTAGGTAATACCGGCGGCCTTGCAGGCCGTGGGCCCGCGGAATCCGACAGTCTCGTCAAAGCTGACCAGATCTTCGTCGAAAAGCATCCCCTGGGTGCCACCCGTGAGGGAGGTCTGGAGCGGATCTGCTGCGTCCAGCGGCAGGTTTCCGTGGCTCACATATCCTCCTCGGGATCGGCTGGGGTGGTTCATGGCGGAGCGACCAGATGGTGTTCTCGGTGCTGATTAGACGGTAGACCTCGGGGTGCGGCGGGTCAAAGACATTCGCGCCGGGTGCCAACGTGTCGCAGAGTCAGTGTGCTTGCTGAACCGCTGGTCAGGTCTGGAAATCGTCCGGATCCACGTGGTCCAGAAAGTCGCGGAACTCACGCACTTGGGCGTCTGCCTCGGCCTGATCCGGGGCGGGCTGTTCCCGCAGCTCACCGTCCGCGCTCAGCACCAGTCCGGAGTCCTCCAGGACCGACTGCGCACACACGATCTGGCACTTGGTCCGCACCGCCACTGCGAGCGCGTCCGAGGCCCGCGCGTCCACCACGGTTCCCTGGCCGAACTCGATGGCCGCGTGGAACACCGTGTCCTCCACCGTGTGAATGACCACCCGGTTGATGTTGTGCCCGAGCGCGTCCACCACGGAGATCAGCAAATCGTGAGTGAGTGGGCGCGGCGGTTTGATGCCCTGCATTGCGAAGACGATCGAGGTCGCCTCATTGGTCCCCACCCAAATAGGCAGGTGCCGCGCGCCGTTGAGCTCGCGCAGCACGACCACCGGTTGTCCGGTGGGTACGTCCATGCGGACTCCGGCCACTTCCATGGGTACGTCCGGGGAGGCCACCTATCGCTCCTGTTCAAATGGGCGGAGGGTGTCTTTGAGCTGAGAGTTCACGAGCGCCGTGGTCATGGTGAGACACAACGACGCAATCTCCCGGGCGCGCTGCGGCGCCTTATCGCGCGACACCGGATCACGACGGCTGATGAGCGGCGCGATGGTTCCCTCCACCAGTCCGATCATGCGTTCGGAGGCACCACGCAGGCACGCAGATGCCGCGGTTCGATCCCATACGCGCTCAGTCTCTTGGCAGTGGCCGCGACCGTGAGCGAGTAATCGTCGAAGTACCCCGACCGTTCCACGAGCCACCCGTTATTCATGAGCTCGCGCAGCAGCGTGGTTTCGGCTCCCGTGCGAGCGGCCACCTCGCGCAACGTATAGCGCCTCCCCGACAAGCGGACCGCATTGGCCATCGCCTGTTGCGGATCCTGCGGTTCGTTGGCCGAAGCCGACGACGTCGCTCGCTCACTCGGTCGCGGCTCCTGCGGCTCGGCGCCCGCTCCCGGGTCTTCCCCTCGATCCAAACGATCACGAATGACCTTCAGCGGGAGGTAGCGCTCTTGCTGCAGGCGTAGCACCGTGGCCAGCCTGTCGATGTCTTCTTCCGAATACTTGCGGTACCCCGAGGGCGTGCGGTGCGGATGCACCAGTCCTTGGTCCTCCAAGAATCGGATCTTGGAGGCGGACAGTCCGGGGAACTCAGGCTGCAGTTGCCGCAGAAGTGCCCCGATACCCACCAGCGAGGTGTGCGAGTGACCGGAATCAGGCATGAGGAGTGTCAGGAGTCCTTTTGTACGGAGTGGTAGAAGGTGAACCGGAACTTGCCGATCTGGACCTCGTCCCCGTTCTCCAACTGCTTGGAGTCCACCCGGTCACCGTTGACGTACGTGCCGTTAAGGGAGGACTGGTCCACCAGTTCGTACGAGTTCGAGCGACGCAGGAAGCCCGCGTGCCTGCGGGACACCGTGACGTCGTCCAGGAAAATCGAGCATGCGGGATGACGACCGGCGATCACTTCGTCACGGTCCAACAGGAAGCGTGAACCCGTCAGTCCGCCGTTCGTTTCAAGCAATAGCGCGGAACCCGGGGGCAACGCCGCAACAGCATTCTGCTCGCTCTCGGTCATCTTGTGACGAGCGGCAGTGGAAAGGACATCCGCAACGATCTGAATGGATGTGGTTTCCGGCCCCGAGTTGGGTACGGAGTTGTCCTGCTTTGACATAAGTATCTTTCTCCTGGGTGTGGAGTGTGCGGGTCAGTCCAGCTGCTGCTGATACTGGTCAGCGTCCAAGAGGTCCTTGGTCGCCTCCGGAGAATCAGCACGGATCGTAAAGAGCCAGCCGTCCTCGTAGGGGGAAGCGTTGACAGCGCCGGGGTTGTCCTCGAGCTCGGGGTTGACCTCGGTGATCTCACCGGAAATCGGCGCGAACAGGTCACTCACGGACTTGGTGGATTCGATCTCGCCCACAACAGTGCCTGCGGATACTTCGTCCCCCACCTGAGGCAAGTCCACGAAGACCACTTCACCCAGTTCGTCCTGGGCGTGATCCGTGATGCCCACCCGGTAGGTGTTGTCGTCCTTGAGGTCTTTGACCCATTCGTGCTCTGAGGTGTACGCGAGTTCCGCGGGAATGTTACTCATGCCGCTCAGTTTAGGGCACAGAGGGTGTAACTTGTCTGCGTGCCTCGCACCTACTTGCGACAACGGCCGGAGATGACACCCGCCCGGACCGCTCGCTTCATTGTTTTGGCTTTCGCCATCGCCCTGGTGGTGGGGACCGGGTTGCTTATGATTCCCGCGTCATCCACAGGTCCCGGCGGCACCGATGTGCTGACCGCTCTGTTCACCGCGACCTCCTCACTATGCGTCACCGGGCTGATCACCGTGGACACGGCGACATATTGGACCCCGTTCGGTCAGACCGTCATTCTGTGTCTGATTCAAGTGGGCGGCCTGGGCGTCATGACCCTGACCACCATGCTGGGCATTGTGCTCGCGCGGAAGTTCGGCCTCTCCATCAAGCTCTTGGCCCGCGCAGAAACCAAGTCGTTCGGTTCTGGCCGCGTCAGCCACGTGGTGTTGCGGATTGTGGCCACCACCGCCGTGATCGAGACCGCGGTGACGATCCTGCTCTTCCTGCGATTCCTACTCCACTACAACTACTCCCCTGTTCAAGCGCTCGCGCACGCGGTGTTCCATTCCGTTTCCGCGTTCAACAACGCCGGGTTCGCCCTCTACACGCTCAATGTCATGGACTTCAACCAGGACCCGTTCATCCTGCTGCCGTTGGCCGGCTGCGTGATCCTGGGTGGCCTGGGCTTCCCTGTGCTCTACGAATTGCGCCACCACCTTCGGTTGCCGCGCACGTGGTCCATGAACACTCGATTGGTCCTGCTTGCCACGCCCGTGCTGCTGATCGGCGGCACCGTGTTCATCGCAATCTTGGAATGGTCCAATCCGGGCACGCTAGGGCCTCAGCCCGTGGTTCCAAGATTCTGAACGCGTTCTTCCAATCCACGATTGCCCGCACCGCTGGGTTCAACAGCGTGGATATCGCCCAGATGCATCCGGTGTCCTGGCTGGGGATGGACGTGCTCATGTTCATCGGAGGCGGGCCGGCAGGTACCGCGGGTGGCTTGAAGGTTACGACCTTCGGCGTGCTCTTCTTCATCGCGTGGACCGAAATCCGCGGCGGCGCCGCTGTGCCTGTCCTGGGGAAGCAGCTGTCTCGTTCCGTTCAGCGCGAGGCCATCACCCTGGTGGTCCTGGCCGTAGGTGCCGTGGTCGCCGGGACCATGTTGCTCATGCTCTCGGACATCAACCTGGGTCTGGATCGTGCACTGTTCGAAGTGGTCTCGGCCTTCGCAACGGTCGGGCTGTCCACGGGGATCACCGCGTCCTTATCATCCTTCGCGCAGGTGGTGCTCATCTGCCTGATGTTCCTCGGCCGCCTGGGGCCGGTCACGGTCGCCACCGCGATTGCCGTGGGGCGACAACCACGCGCTTACGAACTTCCCAAAGAGCGTCCGCTCATTGGCTAAGAACCATTCACTGAAGGATTGAGTCATGTTCGACAAATTTCGGCCAGGTTCCTCGGCCCAACGTACCGATAACGCCGTGGTGGTGATTGGGCTTGGCCGCTTCGGCGGTTCACTGGCCACCGAACTGATGTCCCGCGGCACCGATGTGATGGGCATCGACATGTCCGAGTCCATCGTCCAGTCATTCAACGGCAAGCTCACGTCGGTGGTTCGTGCGGATGCGACCGATGAAGAGGTCCTGCGTCAACTGGGTGTCGACGAATTCGATCGGGCAGTGGTGGGGATCGGATCGGACATTCAGGCGAGCATCCTGGTCACCTCGCGGCTCCTCAAATTCCAATGCCCCGAGGTGTGGGCCAAGGCCATTACCGGTCCCCACGCAGAGATCCTCGAGCAGTTGGGTGTTCACCACGTGGTCAATCCCGAACGGGACATGGGCTTGCGCACCGCGCACCTCATCCAGGGACGCATCTTGGATTTCGTGCCCATCGATCAGGGATTCGCCATGGTTCGATGTACGGCCCCAGCCGCCGTTCAACAGCGCCCCATGGACCTCCTGGACGTACGAGGGCGCTACGGGGTCGCCATTGTCGCGGTCTGTCGACCCGGCGGCACGTGGGAACCGACCGAGCCGGGCACCATGCTCTACGAGGATGACCAGATTCTGGTCACCGGTCCCACCGATCAGGCGGAACGATTCTCGATCATGGGGTGATGCTTCGTCGCCTCAGGTGCGGAACCGCGTGAGGCGACGCAACTGCGACGTGGAGGCGGGCGGCGTCGTCGTCGGGAGGCAAACCGCCGTCAGTCTTGCGTGCAAATCTGCTTGGTCCAGCTTCAAACCGATGGCGACCAGCGTTGAGGCGAGTGGTTCGTCCGCTGCGCGTGACATCGCGTCCACCGTGACGTACCCGGCGACCGAATGCACTACGAATCGACGCGGGCCGGAGCTCGTGGCGATGTCGACGATCGCCTTGATCCGATAGACGGAGTCCGGCGGGTCCAGCGCGAACTCGGAGAGCGCCACGGGATCGACCGGACCGTCGTGTTCCACGGTGACCGACTGATGGTGCACGTGATGGTGATGGGTGTGATCATGCTCGGTCTTGGGCTCCCCTAGCGTTTCGCCCGGGTTCCAGAGAGCCAGCTGACCGAATTCGAGTTCGTCGGATTCGCTGGCGTCCACGAACAGCGCGGGGTCGAAAACGCCGTGTGGCGCCTCGATGATCATGGCGTGGGGATTGGCCTGCTGAATTCTCGCTTCGAGCGCGTTCCTGGCGTCGGGGTCCGTCACCAAATCCGTCTTGGTCAATAGAACGACGGCGGCCGCCCGCACGTGCTGCTCCAAATTCCACCCGGCGGCTTCGGCCTGGGGCACGTGGGCGGCATCCACGACCTCGATCAGCCCGCCGAAGCGAATCTTTGGCACGCGCGTATCCATGACGAGCCGCAGCAGGGCGGGCGGTTCGGCGACCCCGGAGCCCTCGATCACGATGGCATCCAGACGGAGATCCGGGCGAGTCAATTTCTTGAAGGCGTCGTCCAGCTGCTCGGGGTCTGAGATACAGCACAGGCATCCGCCCACCACGGACACGGGTTCATCCACCTGACCCGCGACCAGGGCCGCGTCAACGTTTACGTCACCGAAGTCGTTGATGATCACGCCGATACGCGCTCCACTCGCCGCGAGGAATCTGTTGAGGACCGTGGTCTTGCCGGCGCCAGGTATCCGGTGAGGATGAGAACGGGAATGCGCGCGGAGCCGGGCAACGGAACGGAACCTCCTGGTGAGACGGTGCGGGTCGCCAGTGTAGCCCGTGGGGCGGGTAGTCGAAGTCGCGCACGCAAACGAAAACCGCCACCGCGTCTTGTGGTGAAGGCGGTGGCGGTAATCGTTGCCTACACGATGACTACTGCAACTGATTAGGCGCAGATGGTGATGTCACCAAGCGCGGAACCCTGACTACCGCTGAAGGTCGGTTCATTACCGCCGTAATTTACGGTAATGGAAGTTAGCCCCGTGGTACCGAAACTAGTTTGAAGGTTACCGCCCACAGCATTACGCGTACTTGTAGTCAAACTGTACGGAAGATACCAGGGGTTCGACGGCGTCCCCGACCCAAGCACCCGAGACAGAGTTGACGTTGTGTTGTACGGACTCGTGAGTGCAGTTGCAGTGGGGGTGACTGTCGATCCATTCGCTGTGGTCCCTTGCACGGACCATGCTTCCTGATAGGACTTGGATCTCACCACGCTTCCCCAATCCCAGCTGCGAGCCGTAGAGAAATCGTCCAGAGGAACCCGCACATTGAAAACAGTTAGAGACTGGGTGGCGCCAGTATCTCGGAAAAAATCCAATTTCACTGTTGTGGTGGTATTGGTCTGTTGGTTCAACACCAGAGAGTTGCTACCGCTAGTGGTCGTGATTCCATAGACACTAACCGCAGAACCCCATGCCGTCTTGCCAACAGTACGGTGGTACGTATTAGTGGACCCAACTGCAGTTCCATCACTCGGAAATGTAACGCGCGCGTAGACCGTTGAGCCATTAGCCAAGGTGATGGGAACCATGGTCCCGCTGACCACCTTGCCACCCGAACGGGGTGCACGATCCCAATCCAAGGTGCCTATGGAGCACGAGTCAGGAGATGCCGCGAACGCAGGCGCGGCAGCTGCCATCATGATTGTCGGCACCGCCCACGCCGTACCAACCATGACCTTGCGGCGCGAGATCCCCGCGTGCGTTGATTCTGAATGATGGCTCGTTCGATCGCTCAATGTTTGGACCATGTCCGCTCTCTCCCCAGTGCTATGCCGCTGACTCGGACCCCTCCGACCGGCTGATGCGAACTTCGATGCCCTCAGTCCACTGATGAACGAGAATACATGCAATAACCCACCAGTAGCCACATAAAGCCACACAAATCAGCAATATTTTACTGATATCCGACACCCCTCCCATGAAAAGCCACTCTGGCGATGTGGTCAGACCAAGCGTAGAATTGTGGTATCACCGTGTCGATGCGTTCGGAGCCAGCCATGGGAACTGCACGTGCCACCCGCCCAACAGGTCGTTCAACGGACACCATTTCCATGCTCTGGAAATTCGGCGTCATGCTGGTGGTCGGTGCGGTCATCTTCTTCGTTCCCCCGCCCGAGGGGGTTGATCCGCGCGGCATGCACATGCTCGGGATCTTCGTGGCCACCATCATCGGCCTGATCCTGCAGCCATTGCCCACGCCGTCGTTGACCCTCATCGGCTTGGCCGTGGCCATGGTGACCGGAACCATGAGTGTCCCGGACGGCGAAGCACTCGCTGGTTTCGCCAACTCCACCGTGCTGCTCATCGTCGCGGCGTTCTTCATCGCGGACGGATTCCTGCTCACGGGTTTGGGACGTCGCGTCGCGCTCATGTTCGTCTCAAGACTCGGCAAATCCCCTATCGGCATCGCTACGGAATGGCCGCCACTGATCTGATCCTCGCTCCGGCCACTCCCTCTAATACGGCTCGCGCGGGCGGCGTGGTCTACCCCATAATCCGGTCAATTGCCGAAGTGCAGAGTTCCACACCCGAGACCAACGAATCCCGACGCAAGCTCGGCTCCTATCTGACGTTTACGGCCTCGCACGTCAACGTAGTCACCTCCGCGATGTTCGTGACCGCCATGGCTGGCAACCCCGTGGCCCAGCAAGCTGCCGTGGACATGGGTATCGAGGTCACTTGGGGCAACTGGGCACTGGCCGCCATCGTGCCCGGCTTGTTGAGCCTCGCAGTCGTGCCGTGGGCCATGAGCAAGATCTACGGCCCCACCGTCACGAAAACCCCCGAAGCCCCCGACATGGCCCGGCGCGAACTCGCGGCCATGGGCAAAATTTCCCGCGGTGAGGTCACCATGATCTTCACCTTCGTCCTTCTCCTGGTGCTCTGGATCTTCGGATCCAGCATCGGCATCGACGCCACCACCGCAGCCTTCGTGGGCATCGCCATCATGCTCATCACCCGGGTGTTGACCTGGAAAGACATGGCCGCCAACGGGTCCGCATGGAACACTCTGATCTTCTTCGCCGTGCTCGTGGGCATGGCCGGTCACCTCAACGACCTGGGCGTGATCGACTGGATCGGCTCCGTGGTCTCCGGAATGGTCGGAGGCATGCCGTGGGGCCTCGCCTTCGGCATCCTGGCGATCGTCTACTTCTACGTGCACTACCTGTTTGCGTCCAACACCGCGCAGATCGTGGCCATGTACGCCGTGTTCCTCGCGGCAGCTGTCGCGGCTGGAACTCCCCCGCTGTTTGGCGCCCTGGCCTTCGGCTTCATCGGCAACCTGTTCGGCACCCTGATGCACTACTCCTCCGGCCCCGCCGGCGTGATCTACGGTTCCGGGTACGTGAAGGTCAACGAGTGGGTGCGCGTGGCCTTCATCATGTCCATCATCCTGGTTCTGATCTGGACCGTGGTGGGCGGTGCATGGATGGCCCTTCTCGGTATGTGGAACTAGAACAGTCCACTGGTACACCAATTTCCAGGAGCATGCGCCTCCCAGAAAACGTTCGTCAGTGCACGAGTTCTCGTTGCTTCGCAGCCTTGAGGGCGCGGACGACGCCGCGCGCTGCCGTCCTGCCCGCACGCGTCGCTCCCAGCGTGGAGGCTGACGAGCCGTAGCCCACCAGGAACACACGTGATCCGCATCCACGCGCACACCTTCCGTGCGGATACCACCTCCATGCTCGCGGAGATGCAGCGGTCCCAGGTGATCGATCGACGCACGGAAGCCGGTGGCCCACAACACCGCATCGGTGTGTACCTCTTGCCCCGAAGCCAGCAGTACTCCGTCCGGGGTCAGTGCGGTCATGGGGCCAGCCGACACCAAGATCCCCTGATCAATCCCCCGCTGGTACTGCGGAGTCAACGGCAGACCGGTTACTGACACCACGCTCTTGGGTGGCAACCCGGCGCTGGTTCGTTCGCGCACCCGCCGCTCCACATCACGACCCCATTCGGAGTCGAAGGAACGCGGCTCGAAGACGGGTTCGCGTCGGGTGACCCACGTAGTCGTTGCCCCGGCCTCATTGAGTTGCAATAAGAACTGCACGGCCGACGTACCGCCACCGACAACCACCACGTGCTGTCCGGCAAATTCTGACGCGGACCAGGAATCCCGCGTATGCAGTTGCCGACCTCGGAACTCGGCACGACCCGGGTACCACGGCCAAAACGGCTTATCCCACGTACCGGTCGCGTTAATGAGGTACCGCGTGCGGAAGGTGCCGGCATCGGTGTGAACGAGCAGAGCGGCGTCGTCGGCATCGCTTTCCGAATCCACGGAAGAAACCCGGGCCGGGCGGATCACCGGCAGTGAGAAGCGCGCCTCGTACTCCCCGTAGTACCGGGTGACCACGGACGATGCTGGTTCGGTCGGGTCCGGCGTACCCAACGGGAGACCCGGCAGGTCATGGATCCCGTGGGCGGTGCCGAACGTGAGGGAGGGCCACCGGTGCCGCCACGCGCCGCCGGGACCGGGATTGGCGTCGAGTACCACGAAGTCCTCGTGCGGACGCAACCCAGCCTTGACCAAGTGATAAGCAGCGGACAGACCCGCCTGCCCGGCACCGATGACCACAACCTCTAGCGTGCTCATTCGGACAGCATGTCCTTCACGAGCGGGGCGACCCTGGTGCCGTAGAGCTCAATGCTCTTCATGATGTTCTCGTGGGACAGCGGACCGGTGCTGACCTTGAGATCGAAGCGGGAGGCACCCAGGGACTTGATGCCCGCGGCAATCTTGCGCGCCACGGTCTCCGGAGAGCCCACGGCCATGGAGCCGTGCTTGACCTCGTGCTCGAAGGAGTCACGCGTGGGCGCGGGCCAACCGCGCTCGGCACCGATGCGGCGAGTGGAGATGACGTAGGGCTTGAAGAACTCTTCCATGGCCTGTTCGTCGGTCTCGGCGACGTAGCCGTAGGAGTGGTAGCCCACGGGATTGTTCTCGTTGTGACCGAACTCGGCGAGCGCGCGGCGGTAGAGGTCAGCGAACGGAGCGAAGCCATCCACCGGGCCGCCGATGATCGCGAGCATGAGCGGGATGTCGTAGTGGGCCGCGCGCACCACGGACTGGGGGCTGCCTCCCACGGCGATCCACGAGTTGAGCAGACCGTGCTCGACCGGCGGATAGAGGGTCACGTCGTTCAGGTTCTGGGTGTGCTTGCCAGCCCACGAGACGGGCTGTTCCGAGCGCAGCTTGGCGAACAGTGCGAGCTTCTCCTCGAAGAGTTCCTCGTAGTCTTCCAGCTCGTAGCCGAACAGCGGGAAGGACTCAGTGAAGGAACCGCGACCCAGGATGACTTCCGCGCGTCCGTTGGACAGCGCATCCAACGTGGCGAAACGCTCGTACACGCGCACGGGATCGTCGGAGCTGAGCACGGTCACCGCGGAACCGAGGTGGATGTTCTCGGTGCGAGCGGCAATCGCGGCGAGCACCATCTCCGGGGAGGACACGGCAAAGTCATCACGGTGGTGCTCCCCCAGGCCGATGAAGTTCAGGCCCACCTGGTCGGCGAGCACGCCTTCTTCAACCACATTGCGCACCACCTGAGCGTGGGACAGCGGGTTCTCCTGCGCATCCCAGGTGACGTCTCCGAAAGTGTCAATGCCAAGTTCAACAGTCATGCCAAGGGAACACTGTGACATGTCAAGTATTCCGGTGAGCGCGGACACACCCCTCGGCGTGACCCGCACGACTGTTACGATCAAGAGGATGTCTTCACAGCACCCTCACACCCCCGCGGCCTTCGCGCCGATCTTTTGGGTGCTCCCCATTTCTCAGGGGACCAACGGGCAGGTTTCTTCGTGGGGCGCCAATCAGGCCGGTGCTCCGCCGTCATACGCGCTCGTGTCACCACTGGCCTGAGTTCGTCCGCCACCTTGCGAGGACGACGCGAAACTTCTGGCCCGCCCACACCCTGTTGATGCCCGGACCAAGGTGGTTTCTTGCTACTCACATGTTTGGTTATCGCGCTCCTCACCTGCTTCGCTTCGCCCCTGATCACTAAGTTCCTGGGCCGCAATGCAGGCTGGGTTCTCGCGCTGCCGCTACTCGGCGCGGCCGCACTGGCCGTGTCCGCATTCGCCGACGCCGCTCGCTCCGGTTCCGTTGACGGCTCCGGTTCCCCGGTGGTCGAGCAATGGGTTCCGTGGATGCCACTGTGGACGTGGGGCTGGGTCTCCGCATGGACGGCCTGGCGCTGGTGTTCACGTTGCTGGTGCTGGTCATCGGCGCGATGATCATGATTTATTCCACCCGCTATCTGGAGCCCGGCGGCAAGCACGGCACGTTCTATCTACTGATGACGGGCTTTGCCGCGGCCATGCTGGCTTTGGTGCTCGCCGATGATCTGATCGTGCTCTACGTCGCGTGGGAAGCCACCACGCTGTGCTCGTTCTTCTTGATCGCCCGCTCCGGAGCTGGGGCACGCGAACCAGCCATTCGTACTCTGCTGGTCACGGTGGCCGGTGGTTTGCTGCTGTTGGCCGCGGTGACCGTGATGATCATTGCCACGGGAACCACGCGGTTGAGCGAAATTCTGGTCGACCTGTGTGGTCCTCCAACGGAGCGCTGACCACCGCGGTGGCCGTGCTGATTGCCTTGGCCGCGTTCACCAAGTCCGCGCAGTTCCCGTTCCAGGCGTGGTTGCCGGACTCGATGGTCGCCATCACCCCGGTCTCCGCCTATCTGCACGCCGCGGCCATGGTGAAGGCCGGCATCTACCTGCTGTTGCGTTTCTCCCCCGTGTTCGCGGATGTCTCCGTGTGGAACGTCATGCTGGTGACCGCAGGCCTGATCACCGCGTTGTTCGGTGCGATCGCGGCCCTGCGCCGGTATGACCTCAAGGAACTGCTCGCCTACTCCACCATGAGTCAGCTGGGCCTGTTGGTCACGATGATCGGCATCGGTACCCCCGAAGCGCTCAAGGCCGCGGTCATTCACACCATCACCCACGCGCTCTTCAAGTCCGCGCTGTTCATGTTCGTGGGCGTGATCGACCACAGCGCCCACACCCGGGACATGCGCGAGCTGGCACACATGAAGCTGCGGATGCCCGTGACGGCCACGGCCATGGGACTTGCGGCGGCGTCGATGGCCGGGGTGCCACTGTTGCTCGGATTCGTGAGCAAGGAAACGATGCTCAAGGCGTTCCTCGACGCCCCCGGTCCGGCGTGGGTCCCGTGGGTCGTGACGGCTGCCGCCGCGGTGGCGTCCATCTTCACGTTCGCCTACTCGGCACGACTCGTGCTGGGCGCGTTCGGAGGTCGTTCCGAAAAGAACTCGGAGGATTCCGAGGATGTGGTCCGCGAAGCCTCTCCCGCGTTCTGGGGCGCCCCGGTGCTGGGGGCGACCGCCGGACTGGTGCTGGGTGTGACCCCGTTCCTGCTAGATAAGCTCGTCACCGTGGGTGCAACAGCGTCCGCGGGTGAAGAGGTGGACGCGCACTTCGCCCTGTGGCACGGCCTGGTCCCCGAGCTGTTCGTCTCCCTGACCGTGATCGCCATCGGAACCGTTCTCGTGCTTGCCCGCCACCGGGTGCACCGAGCCATGGAACCCTACGACTTCCCGATCTCCGGACTGGACGTCGTGGACACAGCGAGGGAACAGACGATCCGTTTCGGCGGCGTCGTCGGCGGCTGGACCGGAAGTATCGCCCCGCGCAGACACCTGAGTATCCCGGCCGTGGCGTTGATCGCGATCGCGGCGATTGCCGTGCTGACCATCGACGATCTGCCGCCGTGGTCGGCGAACCCAGCGACCCGCTCGACTGGGTGCTCGTGGTGCTCATCGCGTGCGGCGTGGTGGCCATGATGCAGGCCAAGACGCTGATCGCCGCAATCGTGGTGACCGGCGTGGTGGGCTTCGGCATGACCGTGTGGTTCCTGCAGCTGGGCGCCACGGACGTAGCCATTACCCAACTCCTCGTCGAGATCCTGACCGTGTGCGTTATGGTCCTGTTGCTGCGCCGACTGCCCTCCAAATTCGAGACGACTCCCCCGCGCAAGCATGTGATTCCGCTGCTGGTCGCCGGCGGTGCCGGTCTGGCCACCACCGTGGGTGTGTGGGCGCTGACCGGACGCCGGGAGATGTCCCCGGCCTCCGAGTACTACTTGACCGAGGGGTACAACGAGACCGGTGGCACCAACCTGGTCAACACCATCCTGGTCGACTTCCGTGCTCTGGATACGCTGGGTGAGCTCACAGTGCTGGGCGTTGCCGGCATTACGATCGCCGCCCTACTGCGAGCGCGCAAGCCCAGCCCGGAGCGCTCCGCCAACATTCAGGACCACTCCCCGCTGATCGACGCGCGGGACAACACCGTGTTCGTGCGGACTGCCGCCAAGCTGTTGGCGCCGATCATTGTCGCGGGTTCGCTGATCCTGTTGCTGCGCGGGCACTATGAACCCGGCGGAGGCTTCATTGCCGCGCTGGTGGGTGGCGCGGGCTTCGCGTTGGCCTACCTGGCGGCCCCCACAGACCGCTCGGCCCGCGTGCAGATGCCGTACCTGCTGCTCATCGGACTGGGCGTGGCCGTGGGTGTGGGAACCGGCTTCCTGGGTTACCTCGACGGATCGTTCCTGCGGCCGTTGCACCCGGAGATTTTCGGCTTCCAGGCCACCACCGCCCTCGTGTTCGACGTGGGCGTGTACCTGGCCGTGATCGGCGTGATCCTGGCGTCCTTCAACTTGCTGGGCCGGCCGCCCAAGCGCGGCGGCCAACCCCTGGTGGGAGGCTCCGATCCCGGTGCGCCCACGCATGAATCCGATGTGTCGGACGCCCCCAC
>NZ_AJXN01000048.1 GCF_000286355.1 Kocuria atrinae C3-8
GATGCCTCCTCCGACGACTCCGGATCCGACGACTCGGACGACTCCTCGTCCGAAGGCGCAACCGACGAGCAGGTAGAGGACGCCGCGACCGAGGCTGACTCCGGTGAGAACACCGAAGAGGCTGCCGAGGACAAGGCTCCGGCCCAGAAGGAAGAGCCCAAGGAAGAGCCGAAGAAGGAAGAGTCCAAGCCCGCTCCCAAGCAGGACGACTCCTCTTCCGAGAAGCCCAAGTCCACCTCCGGCCCCTCCGAGGCTGCCGGTTACGTGACTCCGCTGGTGCGCAAGCTCGCTCGCGAGAAGGGCGTGGATCTCTCGACCCTGTCCGGCACCGGTGTGGGTGGCCGCATCCGCAAGCAGGACGTGCTGGCTGCTGCCGAGGAATCCTCGAAGGCTTCCGAGTCCAAAGATCAGTCCGTGGACATGGCTCCGGCCGTGGCCGGCGGTACCGAGAAGAAGTCCGCAGCTCCGGCAGTGGATGCCAAGCGCGGTACCACCGAGAAGGCTCCTCGTATCCGCATGACCATTGCCAAGCGCATGCGCGAGTCGTTGGACGTGTCCGCTCAGCTGACCCAGGTCACCGAGGTCGACATGACCCGTGTCGCTCAGCTGCGCAACAAGGCCAAGGACCAGTTCCAGAAGCGTGAAGGTGCCAAGCTAACCTTCCTGCCTTCTTCGCCAAGGCCGTTGCCGAGGCGCTGCAGGCTCACCCGGTTCTCAACGCCACGTTCAAGGAGGCCGAGAAGGAGATCGTGTACAACGGCTCCGAGGACATCGCGATCGCCGTTGACACCCCGCGCGGCCTGCTGGTCCCGGTGATCAAGAACGCCGGTGACCTGAACCTGGGCGGTTTGTCCAAGCAGATCGCAGAGTTGGGTGCCGCCGCCAAGGACGGCTCCATCTCCCCCGATCAGCTGACCGGTGGCACGTTCACCATCACCAACATCGGTTCCTTCGGCGCTCTGTTCGATACCCCGATCATCAACCAGCCTCAGGTGGCGATTCTGGGTACGGGCACGATCGTCAAGCGCCCCATGGTGGTCACTGACGCGGACGGCAACGACACCATTGCCATCCGTCACATGTGCTACCTGTCGCTGACCTACGATCACCGCCTGGTCGACGGCGCGGATGCCGGTCGTTTCCTCTCCACCATGAAGAAGCGTCTGGAAGAGGGCCACTTCGAGTCCGAGGTCGGTCTCTGATCGGCAATCGCTGACGCGTAGCGGTCAACCGTTCGGTTGATTTATCACCGCCGGGATGTGTTCTGGATCACTCAGAGCACATCCCGGCGGTTTTGTTCGTCGCGACTCCGATAGGGTCGAAGCATGGACTTCCTCTTCAGCCTCATGTTGTTTTTGCACTTTGTCGGCCTCGCAGTGATCATCGGTACCTGGGTTTTCACGATGAAGCGCCCCACCGTTTCCGTGGGTCAGTTCTGGGCGGCAGTCGTCATGCTCCTGACCGGCTTGGCGATGGTGGCCCTGCGCGAGATGCAGGACGGTTTCGAGGTCAACCACATGAAGATCGGCATCAAGCTGGTCATTCTGCTGGTTGTCGCCGTGGCTGCTTTCATCGGTATGCGCAAGACCAAGCGCGGCGAGCCGGTCTCGACCGGCCTGGCGCACGCCGTTGGTGGCATGGCATTGATCAACGCCGCCATCGCCGTCTTCTGGTGATCCTTCAGCCCTGAGACATTCACTCCGGAGCCCGCCGCGCCACGTGCGCCGCGGGGCTCCTGTCATGAATGGAGCATGACTCAAACGGAGTGGGGCACCCCTCAGTCGTTGCGTTTCACCGGGGTGACGTCCACGATGCGCCAGCCGGAATCGGTTTCCGCCACCGTGAGGTGAACGGTTTGCCGAACCGTGGTGTCCTCTCGGTTCACGTGGGACCCCTCGGGAATCTCTCCGTGCCAACCTCGTGTGATGATTTCGGCGTAGAACGTGTGCGCGTCTTCATCAGGGATCTCGTTATCGGGAGCCGATTCCGGTTCGGCCGCGCTGGCCGGTTCGATGCGGTCCACTTCCATGCTCAAACCGGACAGGGCTGTGTAGTCGCTGGCACCACCTTTCTGGCTTGCCGCGTGCGCGATGGTCGACTGGTCACTTTCCGCCAACTGCGACCCAGGAACGTACACCGCAGCCAGTGCCTCACCGTCCCCCGCGGCCAACGCTTGGGCCCGGGACGCGACGAGCTGGCGCGCGGCCAGTTCGGCAGCCTTCTGGTTCTGCGCGTCAGATCCAGCAGCCGCCGACGACGCCGCCTCGTCCCGTGTGCTCGGCGTGGTTCCCTCTTTCTCCCCGGGCGTCCCGGACACCGGATCCTCGGTCATCGATGAATCGGCGCCCCTCTTTTCGGACCCCGTCCCTTCAGAGCCTGTCCCCTCAGTTTCTGAACCGGCAGCTTCTGATAGCTCTTGATCTGCCGCAACCGGGGTCGGTTCTCCCCCGGTGAGTTCTGCAACTCCGAACCACGCACAGCCGACCAGGGCGGTTGCCGCGAGCGCCAGAACCAGCGGGCGCCGCCACGAGCGATCATCGGCGACGGATGCTGCCACAGCGCTTGACCCGCGGCGCGTTGTGGGGCGCCACGTCCGACCCAGTTTCACCTCGGTACCGTCCGCGCGGATGATGTGCGGAGTCTGCAGTCGAGCCACTTTCGGCGCGGTCTTGGCGGTAGGAATGGCGGCGATACCGGTCGCGAACTCATGGGCGCTGGGGCGAGTCTCAGGCTCGTCGCTCAACGCGGACTCCAACATGAGCACCAGTCCCCGTGGGGCTGCCGGACACACCAGAGTCAGCGGTACCCGATGGGAATCTGATCCCGGAGCCCTACCCGTGAGCGCACCCACGCGAGGGTGGCCAAAGCCTTGACGTCATCCGCCGGGGTTCGCGCAACACTACGATCCAACATCTCGGGCCGGTCATCGTGTCCCCAGGACACCACAGCCTGCGCTGTTGGCTGCTCCTTGGCCGTGGCGTCCGGCTCACGCGTCACGGGTAGCCCGTACCCGTCGAGCCACACGGTCTGATCCTGACCGAGCAGGATGCTGTTCGGGCTCAGCGTGCCGTGCACCCACCCGTGATCATGCAATGTCGCCAGTGCGTTGGCCACCGCCGTGAGAACGGGCGAGAGTTCAGCGGGTGGTACCCGACCGTCCTGCGCGATCCTTCGGGACAGGGAGATCCCCTCCACGTGATCGCACACGAGTGCTTCTACGCCGGCTCCACCCTCCAGAACGTCAACACCGTCCATACCTTCCACGGCGGCTACGCCCTCCATGGCCTCCACGACATCGACACCGTCCATGCCCTCCGCGCCGTCCACGGTCTGAATCGTGCCTCGCACCGGCACCAAGTGCGGATGGGTCACACCGGCCCATTGCTCAGCCACCCGAGCCATGGCCTGCTGTTGGGGCCGACGTTCCTCGGCAGTGGGCCCCGTGGCGAATGTGACCGTGAATTTCTCGCGGCTCTGCTCTTCTTTGGCGAGCCAGGTCCGCGTTCCTCGGCCAGATCCCAGTTGTTCTGCGAGTTCCAGGCCCTCCGCTTGAGCTAGTGATAGGGCGTGCGTCGATTGATCATGCAACTTTTCGTCATACACCGATTCACCCGCCGGGCCGGGGTTCAGGCCGGGCTCCCCAGGATCATTCGACATAGGCTCCGAGGGCCGTTGTCGTTCTCCGCGCGGTCGCTGGGCGGCCAGGAGTCGTTCCTGAGCTCGGGTTCGCTTCTCTGGTGCGCTCATGAACCCACTGTGCACCGAAACCACCCGGGCCCGCTCACGTTATCCACAGGCTCGGGCAAGCGATAGGCTGGCCCAATGGCTTTGCACTTCGAACGCATGGGGTTCGACCCGAACTTTGTGGACTACCGTTCCTGCCTGCAACTGCAGCAAGAGGTCCACGATCAGATCGTGGCCGGTGAACGCGGCAACACCGTGATGTTGCTCGAGCACAACCCCGTCTTTACGGCCGGTCGCCGCACTGAGAAGCATGAATACCCCCAGGACGGCACCGAAGTAGTGCCCATCGGACGCGGTGGGAAACTCACCTATCACGGCCCCGGAATGCTCGTGGGCTACCCCATCATGCGCCTTCCCGTTCCCCTGGACGTGGTCAAGGTGGTCCGCGTGCTGGAAGAAATCATCATTGCCGTGGTCAAAGATTTCGGAGTCCAAGCCACCACTGTGGAGGGCAGATCCGGGGCGTGGGTGCCGGCCGATGACCGTGGACCGGACCGCAAGATCTCCGCCATCGGCCTCCAGGTCTCCAAACGCGTGACCATGCACGGGTTCGCCCTGAACTGTTCCAACGATCTGCAGCCCTTCGGCACGTTCATACCGTGCGGCATCACCGATGCCGGCGTGACCTCCATCAGCCGGGAAACGGGGAATCAGATCAACCCCGCTGATGTTGTTGAACGCATGGAGCAGGAGCTGGCAGCACGCGAACTGGACCTGTGTGTCCCGTTCGAGCCCGACTCACCCGCAACACCCCTGACCCTGGACTCTCTGGTCTCCTAAGCTGGAGAACAGTGACTTGCCTGCACCACCGCGTCAGGCACAACCGAGCGCCACAAGCGAGGAGTACGAATGACCATCGCGCCCGAAGGCCGCAAGCTGCTGCGCGTTGAACAGCGCAACGCGTCTGTTCCGATCGAGAAGAAGCCCAACTGGCTCAAGAACACCGCCAAGATGGGCCCGCAGTTCCAGGAACTGAAGTCCATGGCGCGCGGCCGCGGGCTGCACACGGTGTGCGAAGAAGCCGGTTGTCCCAACATCTACGAATGCTGGGAAGACCGCGAGGCCACGTTCCTGATCGGCGGCGACACCTGCACCCGTCGTTGCGACTTCTGCGATATCGCCACCGGCAAGCCCGGCATGCTCGACGCATCCGAGCCGCGCAAGGTTGCCGAATCCGTCCGCGACTTGAACCTGCGCTACGCGACCGTCACCTCGGTGGCCCGCGACGACCTTCTGGATGGCGGCGCGTGGCTCAACGCAGAGACCATTCGGCAGATCCACGAGCTCAACCCCTCCACCGGTGTCGAGATTCTGATTCCTGACTTCAAGGGTCAGCCGCACGCGGTCCAGCAGGTCATCGACGCTCAGCCCGAGGTCTTCGCGCACAACCTGGAAACGGTGCCGCGCATCTTCAAGCAGATCCGTCCCGCGTTCTCCTACGAGCGTTCCCTGGATGTCCTCACGCAGGCAAGGAGAACGGGATGATCGTGAAGTCCAACCTGATCCTGGGTATGGGCGAGACGGATGAGGAAGTCTACGAGGCCCTGTGCGATCTGCACGACGCCGGTTGCGACATCATCACCCTCACCCAGTACCTGCGTCCGGGCCCCACCTTCCACCCCATCGAGCGCTGGGTGACCCCGCAGCAGTTCGTGGACTTCTCCCAGCAGGCAGAGGAGATCGGATTCCTGGGTGTGATGGCCGGTCCCATGGTGCGTTCTTCCTACCGCGCAGGCAAGCTCTGGGCTCGAGCCATGAAGAAGATGGGCCGCGAGATCCCCGAGCACCTGTCCCACATCGACGACTCCGGTTCGGCCAGCCAGGAGGCTTCCTCCTTGGTCGCCCGCCTGAGCTGACCGCGCTCTTCCGGTACGACGACGCGCCGGCCGGGCGGCGTCGTCGTCCTGTGTCCGGCGCTGCCCGAGAACGCGTCAAGGGCACCCGCCAGCGGTTAGAATGGCCGCAATCCCCTACCAGCAATCGCGAGGAACAAAAGTGTCACCTAGCACCTCATCCACAGCCCGTGCTGCAGAGCGCGAACGTAAGCGCGAGGAGAAGCGCAAGCGCAAAGCGGCGAAGGGTCCGGGCATTTTCGCCCAGATGAAGCAAGTCTTCCAGATGACCAAGGAGCGGGAACCCAACATCCTGCTCTGGATGATCCTGCTGGGTCTTGGTGTGCTGCTGGTGTTCCTGCTCATCGGTGTGCTGCTCAACAACTGGCTCACGTGGCTGTTGATCGGTATTCCGTTCGGCATCCTGGCCGCGGTGATCCTGCTGTCGAGGCGAGCCGAACGTGCCGCGTTCTCGCGAATTGACGGCCAGCCCGGTGCCGCCGGCGCCGCACTGTCCACCCTCAAGCGCGGGTGGATCATTGAGGAAGAACCGGCCGCCATGGACCCCAAGTCCAAGGATCTGTTGTTCCGCGTGGTGGGTCGCCCCGGCGTGGTGTTCGTGACCGAGGGGCCCGTGAACCGCGTGGACAAGCTGGTCAAGAAGGAACGGCGCCGCATTGGCCCCGTGATCCAGAACGTGCCGATTCACGTGGTGAAGTCCGGCAACGGTGAGAACCAGGTTCCGCTGAGCAAGCTCGCCAAGCACCTGAAGAAGCTCGACAAGACCCTGACCAAGCAGGAAGTGCACGTGGTCTACAAGCGTCTGAACACGCTGCAGAACCGCTTGCCGATCCCCAAGGGCATCGACCCCATGAAGGCCCGCCCGGACCGCAAGGCCATGCGCGGGCGATGATCCCTCAGCTGGTGGGGGTCATCGAACCTTCACCAGAATGGTGCCCACGGCCCGATCGTGGAGTCCGCGCTGATCCTGGTCGTAGATGACCGGAGGGATCACCAAACACAGCAACAACGACCGAATGGCCGCTTTGCCGAAACCGGCGGGGCGGCCATTCATCGTTTGTGCCTGTAGCCCCAGGAGCCAGTGCCCCACGGTGCGGCCGAAGGCCCCGACCATGAGCACGTTGAGGGCGAACAGCACCGCGAGGTTCATGAGCCCGTTCTGATTCCACTGGGCCAGGAACAGGTTGGCGATCACCATGGCCAATAACCAATCGAGGCAGAGCGCGAAGAACCGCGGCACGAAGCGCGCTACGGAGGCCGGGCCGTCAATGGGCCTGCCCAGCCGCTCCCCCGGATATTCATTGGTGCGCGAGGGGCCACCTTCGAGCCAAGAACCCAGATCCTGCCGTGAAATCATGCTCTCAGCTATCTGCTTCACGGGTTCGCTCAGACATTCCCAGTAGACTGAGTAGGTACCGACCGGTCGGTGTTGTCCGGGATTCCAGGTCGGCCGTGTGTTCGTGTGCCTCTGAACGTGTTACATGGTCGAAACATTGGTGTCACGGACGGGCAATGCCAGGTTCTTAGGATGGACATCAGAACCGAGCGCGGTGATCACCCCAGGGTGACACTGTCGCTGATCGGGACGCCCATACAGAAGGAGAACAGGTCCATGTTCCAGTCAGCCGAGGAAGTCCTCGCCTACATCAAGGATGAGGAAGTCGTTTTCGTCGACCTCCGATTCACCGATATGCCGGGTGTGCAGCAGCACTTCAACCTGCCCGCCAAGTCGGTGGACAACGATTTCTTCACCGACGGACAGTTGTTCGACGGTTCCTCCATCCGAGGCTTCCAGGGAATTGCTGAATCGGACATGCAGCTGATTCCGGATCCCACGTCCGCTTTCGTGGATCCCTACCGCGTGGAGAAGACCCTGGTGGTCACCTGCTCCATCGTGAACCCCCGCACCGGCGAGCCCTACCACCGCGATCCCCGCGGCGTGGCAGAGCGTGCCGAGGCCTACCTGAACTCCACGGGCATCGCTGACACCGCGAACTTCGCCTCCGAGGCCGAGTTCTTCGTGTTCGACGACGCTCGCTTCCAGGTCTCCCCGGAGAGCACCTTCTACAAGATCGATTCGGAAGAGGCTCCCTGGAATTCCGGCCGCAAGGAAGAGGGCGGCAACCTGGCCAACAAGACCCACACCAAGGGTGGCTACTTCCCGGTCTCCCCCGTGGACAAGCAGGCTGACCTGCGCGACGCCATGTGCGTTGCTCTGGACGAGGTCGGTTTGTTCGTGGAGCGTTCCCACCACGAGGTGCGCCGCCGGCCAGGCAGAAATCAACTACCGTTTCTCCACCCTGACTGCCGCCGCTGATGACCTGCTGAAGTTCAAGTACATCATCAAGAACACCGCGGACATGTTCGGCAAGACCGTAACGTTCATGCCCAAGCCGGTCTTCAACGACAACGGTTCCGGCATGCACTGCCACCAGTCCCTGTGGAAGGGTGGCGAGCCCCTGTTCTACGACGAGAAGGGCTACGCAGGCCTTTCCGACGTGGCACGTTGGTACATCGGCGGTCTGTTGGAGCACTCCTCCGCAGTGCTGGCCTTCACCAACCCCACCGTCAACTCCTACCGCCGCCTGGTCAAGGGCTACGAGGCACCGGTCAACATGGTGTACTCGCAGGGCAACCGCTCCGCCGGTATCCGTATCCCCATCACGGGCACCAACCCCAAGGCCAAGCGCCTGGAGTTCCGCGCACCGGACCCCTCCTGCAACCCGTACCTGGCCTTCGCTGCACAGTTGATGGCCGGCCTGGACGGAATCCGTAACCGCATCGAGCCCGCGGATCCGATCGACAAGGACCTCTACGAGCTTCCCCCGGAGGAGGCCAAGGACATCAAGAAGGCCCCGGCCACTCTTGAAGAGGCCCTGGTGGCGCTCGAGGAGGATCACGAGTTCTTGCTCGCTGGTGACGTGTTCACCGAGGACCTCATCGAGACCTGGATCGAGTACAAGCGTGAGAACGAGCTCAAGCCGCTCTCGCTGGTGCCGCACCCGCTCGAGTTCGAGCTCTACTACGGCGTGTGATCCGCTGATCCAGCGCTGAACGAATTCGGCCCCGACCAACTCACGTTGGTCGGGGCCTTTTCGGTTCCGGCCAGGACTCATGACCCGGTTCGACGACGCCGCTCGGCCGGCCGAAAGCGCGGCCAGGCACGCGCGTGGGTGGTGACGCCGCGACGTCGTCGTGTGTCGCTCCGTGCATCGTGCCCCGTGCCGAAACGGCTAGATGATCGAGGTGTGCATGTCCGCTCGGTACCGGGACCGGAACAGGCGCTTGGTCGCTGGGTCGAAGAACCAGAGGTACACGCCGAAGGTGAGCGCCACGATGGCGGAGATGACGCGGGCGGAGATCAGGCTCAGGTCGAGGTAGGGGAACACATCCAGCTGATCGGCCACGGCGTAGATGGTGAAGAACGCTGTGAGGAAGAAGAGCGTGTCCAGCTGCCAGTCGCTGCGGATGCCGGTGATGGCGAACAGCGGGATCAGCCAGACCACGTACCAGGCTTGGATCATGGGGGCCAGCAGTACGAGCGCGGCGAAGGCCCACGCGAGGCGGCGGAAGATCTTGGCGTCCCGTCCCACGAACATCAGAACCAGCACAACCAACGCGGACAGCACCGTGCCGATCGTGTGCACAACGTCCATCCAGACCCGCCCGTTGGAGGTCAGTGCATCACCGACGATCATCGCAAGGAACCCGATGAGTCCAATGGGCGCGTACCAAATGAACACCGTGCCCGGCGTGGACATGGCTGCCACCCAACCGAAGCCGAACCCGTTGATCAGACCCATGAGGCCTAACAACGCCATGGAGTAGGCAAGAGTGAGGGCCCAGATGTAGAAGCGGCGCGGCCATGACGCCCTGCGCCCGGCCCAGAGCAGACCGATGAAGGGCAAGAACACGAGTGTGATGGGCTTGATGCCGATCGACAGTGTGACCAGCGTGGCGCCGATCAGCCCGCCCTTCCAGTTGCGTTGGATGGCTGCCGCGTAGATGCCGAACAGGGCGAGGGCCACCATGATGGCGTCGTTGTGTACGGCCGCGATGAAGTTGGTGAGAAACAGTGGATTGCCACTGACAGCCACAGGCACGAGCTGGATTCACGCCGTGCAGCCGCGCCAGCCGAGGAATCACCCACATGCAGGCGATCACCGAAACTACGCACATGGCCCGAAACAGCAGGACCGAGGCGTCCGGACTCGCGTTCGTGACCATCACGACGAGTTGTTCGAGCCACAGGAACACGGCCCGTAGGCGGTGGTGATTCGGCCCAGAGTTGGTCCGCGCCCAGTTGGAAGAAGTTCTCGATGGTCGACACGCCGTTTTCGTACGGGTTGAGCCCGCTCTGCATGACGCGGCCCTGACCAATGTACGAATACACGTCGCGGCTGAACAGCGGAACCGCGAACAACAGTGGCACCGACCACGCTGTGATGGCCGTGAGGACCCACTTACCGGTGCCGTCTCCCCATTTATTGAGTTTCTGTCCTAGGCGCAGCCATTCGCGCACCATGATCATGCTGCCGATGGCCAACAGCAGGATGGAGAGGACCACCCCGCCGGTTTCGTAGCGCATCCAGATGATCAGTGGATTCTGTCGAAGCGGGGAAATGCTTGCGAGCCACCCCACGCCCAGGGAACCGGCCAAGACCATGACGGACCCTATGGTTCCCATAATTACGGTCCGCAGTGGGGACTGAGAGGTATAGGAGGAACCCTGGCGTGTGGCCAGAACCGTGCCCGGGTGCGGGCCAGGTTCGGGACGGTCAGCAGCCTCGGGGTTGCTCTCCACCGCATTGCCTCCAGATTGCCCGTCGCTCAGTATTGTGTCTCACCCTACCGACGCCGCCGCGCGGGCAGACCCGCGAAAGGCCCCGGAACGGCGTCGGCCTGAATCCTATCGCGATGCGCGGGGCGCACGCGCCGGGGGCTCCGGCGCGGTAAGTTAGAGGACGTGTCTATTTCTAATCAGAGAATCGTGTGGATCGACTGCGAGATGACGGGCCTGTCCCTGACCGACGACGCCTTGATCGAGGTGGCCGCGCTCGTGACGGACGATGAACTGAACGTCCTGGGCAACGGCGTGGACGTGGTCATCAAGCCGACCGATGCCGCGCTGGAACAGATGAACGACTTTGTGCGCGACATGCACGTGAAGTCCGGGCTGCTGCCCGAGTTGCCCCAGGGCATGGGGATGGAAGAGGCCGAGGCCGAGTTCTCGAGTACATCAAGGAATGGGTCCCCGAGCCGCGCAAGGCTCCCCTGGGCGGTAATTCCGTGGGCACCGACAAGACCTTCCTCACGCGCGACATGCCCAATCTGGTGGATCACCTGCACTACCGCGTGATCGATGTCTCCACCATCAAAGAACTTGCACGCCGCTGGTACCCGCGAGCCTATTTCCAGGCACCGGAGAAGACCGGGAACCACCGCGCCTGGGTGACATCGAAGATTCCATTGACGAGCTGCGTTACTACCGGCAGATCCTGTTCGCTGCGGAACCCGGTCCCAGTTCCGACGACGCTCGTAAAGTTGCGGCGTTGATCAATGCTTCCCGGACGCGTTCCGGAAACTCCTGACCACTCCCCTACGCGTCGCGTGCCCGATGCGGAGTTAACGCAAACTTTGCGCTATAGTGGTCGTCGTTGCCCGCGCAGGTGTTACACCTCGTGACGGGTTACATGGTGGGCGTAGCTCAGTTGGCAGAGCGCCTGGTTGTGGTCCAGGAGGTCGCGGGTTCAACCCCCGTCGTTCACCCCGTATAACGAGGTCCGAACTTTCGTCAGGATAGTGTCATGACGATGAGTTCGGACCTCGTTCTCGTTGTCCGGTGCGGCTCTCTACTCGAGGTGGCGAGCGTGTGGGCACTTGCCGGGCACGTTCCACATCCTCAGCCCGCGCTACATCATCGACGGTGTTAGTGGGAATGCCGGGACTGCGCCAGATTCTCTGCCGCCCGACGGCGCAGGATGGCTCGTTCGCTCGCATTCCTGGACAACTTTGCTGCCTCCGCGAAGGTCTCACTGGCCATCCTGTGCTGCCCAGACCGTTCGAAGAGATCTGCGCGCACGCTCGGGACGAGTGGCGAATCACGGAGCGCTGCAGAATCAAGTGCGTCGAGCACGGCCATGCCAGCCTCCGGACCGAACGCCCGTCCATACGCGACGGCCCGGTTGACCTCGATGACCGGCCCCGGAGCGGCGCCGGCCAAGAGGTCGTACAGCAGGGCGATTCGGCGCCAGTTCGTCTTCTCGGCGTGTTCCGACCTGGCGTGCTGCGCTGCGATCGCAGCCTGGAGGAAATACTGCCCCACGGGTTGTCCCGTGGCCGCAAGGTGTTCGGCCTGCTGCAGAGCTACTAAACCTCGCTGGATCATCGACTGGTCCAACCGTGTTCGATCCTGAGATTCCAGGAGCACGGGCTCCCCGTGGTCGTCGAGACGGGCCGCGAACCGGGAGGCCTGAAGCTCGAGGAGCGCTTGCAGTCCGAGGACTTCGGGCTCGTCACGAGTAACCGAGCTCAATAAGCGCGCCAGCCTCAGGCTTCCGTGGCCAGTGCAGGCCGCACCCAGTCCTCACCGGCAGTTGCCGAATATCCCTCATTGAAGACCAGGTAGATCACGGCCATGACGTCATCAAGTCGTTGTGCGTGTGCCTCACCTGTTGGCAACTCGAAGTCTGCGCCGGCGTTGGACAGTGACTTCTTCGCACGAGAGATGCGCTGGCCCATGGCAGTTTCCGTGGTCAGGAAGCCCCGGGCGATTTCGCTTGTCGTGAGGCCGCCGGCCAAGCGCAGTGTCAATGCCGCCCTAGAAGCGGGGCTGAGTTGGGGATGGCAGCACAAGAACATCAGCCTCAGGACATCGTCCTCGATAAAGTCCATGGCACTTTCAAGGTCGGTCATATCGTCCTCCCCAGGCGGGGCGTGTTTGAGCTCGCTGACCTTGCGGTTGAGTGTCTCTGCTCGCCTGAAGTGATCGATGCCTCGCCGCTTTGCCGTGGTCATCAACCAGGCTGTGGGGTTGTCCGGGACACCCGTTGCAGGCCACTGTTCCAGTGCAGCCACCAAGGCGTCCTGGACGAAGTCGGCTGCAAGCTCCACGTCGCGGGTCATCCTGGTGAGAGCGCCGACGAGGCGGGCCGAATCAGCCCGCCACGCGGCGTGGACGGCCTCAATGGGATCGTCGGGGACGGCTTTCTCCGCCATGAGGCCAGTGTAATGAGGGCGAGTCAGTCGCCGGATTCCTCCGGGCCTGTGGAGATCTGGCGCATGGTAGTGATGACGGTGACCTCCGGCCAGTACTTCGCGTGCAGCTCAGCGAACTTCTCCTGATCGGCCACTGCTTCCTCAAGCGAGTCGTATTGCAGGATGGACCAACCACCGACAACCTCTTTGACTTCCGCGTACGGCCCGTCGACCCGGCTGATCTCGCCGTTCCGCACGACGAAGTTCACCGCATCCTCCGTGCCGTACAGCCCGCCCCCGTCGAGAAACACGCCGTTGGCCACCCGTTCGCCGATGTGTTCATCCATTGCGTCGAACAACGCCTGCGGAGGTGTTCCAATGTTCTCTTCCATCCTGACAAATCCCATGAATCGCGGCATCGTGATCACTCCTGTTGATTGTTGGTGAGATGCTGTGCACACCTATGTCGAACGGCCAATACGGTTTTCGACATCCACCTCAGAAGATTTTTCGACCATCTCTTCTTCACAGCGACTTGGCCATCCGGATCTCGTATTGATTGTCGCGGACGGGATCACGCTGACCAGTGGCCTTGAACCCAATACGCCCATAGGCCAGGACCGCGGCCGGATTGTTGTCTACGACGCTACGTATTTAGAACCGGATCGGAATGGGGATGCCTCCGCAGCAGCAGACGCCGTTTACTCGGGGGCGCTCCCTCCCGAGCATCATGGCGGCTTGATAGCACGCGGCGAACTGGATCATGGTCGGGACGACACCGCGCATCACCCCGCGCTCGGCAATGATGTTTCGGATCACCCCTGAGCAGGAGTCTTGGCCTCGAGCCACGAGGTAGGCGCAGCTGAATCCCTTACGCGGAGACAGATACCGCTGGTACCCGCGGATAGCGAGGTCAACGCCCTTGCGAGGAGCGGAAGTAACCAAACTTAGTGTCGTCATGGTCCAACCCTAGCCCTCACGCTCGAGTTCTTGGGAGATCACGGCTCCCCTGAACCACGGACGCCCGGTGTGTTAGCGGTCATGGATCAGTGCCTCTGCCGTTTCGTAGCGACCGCGGAATGCCAATGCGATGAGTCTGCTGCCGAGCGTGAAAGCGAAGAGGAGCAGGACGAGACCCGCATAGGTCACGAGTTGTAGCCGCGGTGCTAACAATGGCCCCATGTCGCTGAGCACCAGAGCCGTGCCACAGGCCGCGAATGTCGCCGTGAGTACGGCCAGCACGAGTTGCTGGACCAGCCCACTGAGAAACCGCTCGCCGTGCGTGTCCGAAACCAGGCTCATCCGCACCCCGAGGTTCGGTCGATCGACACGATCAATGATGGACCGTACGTGTTCGGGCAACCCTTGCGCCAAGCTGGCCACGGTGACGAGTTGCTCGTGTGCTTGTTCGACCAGATTCTCCCGATTGAATCCAGCGCGCACCACAATTCCAGCACGATCACGTACCAAGCCGACCACATCGATAGAGGGGCTGAGGAGCCGCAGAGTGCCTTCCAACGAACTGATCGCACGAAACGCCGCGGCAAGCGGCGGTGGGACACGCAGTCGATGGTCGAGAGCGATGGTGAAAAGTTGCCCCAGCAATTCATCAACGGGGATACCCCCAACTCTCATGACCAGGTCGGCCATCTGGCGTTTCAACAATGCCATGTTCATGTCTTCGGGTGCTTCCAGCAGCGCTGTGAGCCGTTTTGCCGCCGCGGTGCCGTCCTGCCGGTTGATGGCCAGCAGTAGCGACACCAGAGCAGTCCTCGGTCCATGCGGCCCACAGACCCGAAATCGAGGAGCCCGAGACGCCCATCTGTCAAGAGCAGGACGTTGCCGCCATGGAGGTCCGCGTGAAAGATGCCATCCACGAAAATCTGTTGCATCACCACGTCGACGAGCGACTCCGCCAACTCGACTCTGATTTCGGGGCTCAGGTCGGCGATCTCCTGTGCCGCACTCGTGAGGGGAACGCCATGGAGTTGTTCCATGGTCAGGACGCGATGGGTTGACTGGTCCGGAAAAGCCCTGGGAATGACCACCATGTCACTCCCGCGCAGCGTCGTCAGATTGTGGAGTTCGACTCGGTAGTCAAGTTCTTCGTCGAGGGAGCGGTGGAAACCAGCGGCCAGGTCTTTTGTTCCCAACCTGCGTGCCCACGCGGCGCGGCGCTCAGTCAGTGCGGCCAGATGGTTGATGATGTCCAGGTCACTGCGAACCAGGCCATGGGCTCCCGTCCGTTGAATCTTGACGACCACCGGTTCCCCGCTCACAAGAGTTGCGGTGTGCACTTGTCCCACGGAGGCCGCCGCCAGGGGCAGCGGATCGACGTCTGCGAATACCTCGCCCGGTTCTCTGCCTAACTCCTCGCGGAGAGTGCGGTGAACCGCCGGCCATGGTTCTGCGGGGACTTGGCTGTGCAAGCGCGAAAGTTCTTCGACATACCGCCGAGGCAGCAGGTCCGGTCTGGACGCCAACGACTGACCGAGCTTGACGAAGGTCACGCCACCCTCGGTCAGTGCCTCCCTCAGTGAGGTGGCGGTGTCACGCCGGGTCCTCGAGCCTCCCGCCACGGCCGGAGCAGAGCGTGAAAGGAAACGGATCAAGCCGTGGCGAGCCGCAATGCTGAGGATGCTCAGATACCGCCGGACACGACGTAACCAACTGGGCAACCCCCGGATCAATTCAACGGGCCCTGCTACCGACCCGGTCGGGAACACCGCCTCGGCAACTGCCAGGATGCTGATCAGGAACACCAACACCCAGGCCCCGTAGAGTAAGGCCACCATGGTCGCGGCGAGCGGGTGGGTCACGCCGTTCTCCACGGTTTGGATGCCGATCCATTCCAGGATTTGCCCCAAAGGTGAGAAAGCCGCGAGGGTGGCTATCGCTGAGAGGAACAGGGTTCGAGGCCATCCCACCGCAACTCCCAGCAATCTCCGGGCGATGACCGTGATCACCACCGTATTGAAGATGGTTGCCAAAAGGACGATCACGGCGACCATTAGGCTCAGTCCCCGAGTGCCAATACCGCGGTAGAACTGGCAACGACCACGGCGGGTAGCCATTCGGGAACAGAGTCCCACAGATAAGGACGCACGAAACCATACGGCCCGTCTGCGGCGGCGATCCTGACGAGTTGCCTGCGTTTTTCCGTGACTCGTCCGTATCGAAGCTGAGCGAGTTCGCTCAATCGTTCATGGATCTCGTCGTTGATGTGAGCAACCGCCTCCCTGCAAGAGTCCGGGGTGTTCTCAACCAACCGTTTTTGTCGGAACAGCGCCATCGATGCCGCATCCTGCGGATGATCGCGAGTGAAAGTCACCACGCTCTCAGCCATTCCCAGGAGGGCCTTCTCCGGGTCCTCGGTGCGCCCGGCCGCCAGATATACCTCGTGAAAGCGGCGCACACTTCGGAGCCACAAATGGACCAATAACTCTTCTCGGGAACCGAAGCGGTGATAGATCGACCCGGTCGGTGCGCCCACTCTGGCGGCGATGCTGGCGATTCGCACTGCTGACCCGTGATTGCGAACTTCCTCCGCAGCGGCGTCCAAAATGCCGTCAGTAGTGAATTTTGCCAAAGCCATGGCGCAAGCGTACCCCTTGACGAACTAAACATCTAGAATCTATGCTCTAGATTATTCATTCCAGTAAGCGGCTCTTACGCTCACTCATTACTGCCCTTCGGAAGGACCCGTTATGGGACCTGTCTCGATAGCCGCTCTCAAGCCATTGGCACCACCCGCAACGCCGTTCATCAAAGTCATTGGTATTCTCATCGCCCTCTGGTGCGCAGCGTTCGCAGCCATCAACATTTGGTTCGAATCCAGTGACTACTTCGCCCAAGGCCCCCATGCAGCCGACGCCGCCGCCCTGTCCGTTGTGAACTGGTACGTCGTGGCCGTCAAAGTTCTGGGCATCGCCGTTGCGCTACTCGCCATACGGCAGCCTCGTTCAGCCCGCACGGCCACACTTGTCGGCATGACGCTCTGGGCGGCCTTCGCCACGATCGGTATTTACGTTGTGGGCAGCCTCGTTCAGATCATCACCATGCTGGTTGGAATAACGGGAGACCCGTCCAAGCTCACTCTCGGCTCAGTGGGCTATGTGCTCGCATTCAGTGCGGCAGGCACCGGATTCGGGATTCTCGCCGTCTCCTACAAACGACGAACCAGCCTGAGGACTTTGGCGGTCGTGCTGGGCATTCTCGGCGCGCCCTGATGCTCGGGAGCATCCTGGTGTTTCTCCCCGCTCTGCTCCGTATGGCAGGTCTGCTATCCAGCTGACGACGGCGCCTCGAGACTCGCACTCGTGCGTCCAGCCGAGAAAGGAACAAGTCCGTTGTTCCCATTAATCGTGCTCGTCCTCACAACTATTGGCGCGCGTCAGTTCGGCATTCTCTTCGACGTGGAATACCTCTTCGCATGGCGTAACGCCCTGGCTGTCGGGTTATCCGTCATGCTGCTTTTCACCGCGAGCGCGCACTTTTTTCAGCCTCGCCGGAACGCTCTGATCGAGATGGTTCCGTGGGCGCTGGGCGCCCGAGAGTGTGGGTAACGTTTACCGGCGTCCTGGAGATACTTGGCGCCATCGGACTCCATGTTCCCGTGACTCGAACTGTCGCGGCCATCTGCCTGGCTCTGCTCTTCGTGGCGATGTTCCCGGCCAACATTCGGGCCGCTCAGAACGACACGGGTCTATCCAGCATGAAGCTGTCCTTGCGAGTCCTGGTCCAAATGATCTTCGTGGTTGCCTGTCTGGTCGTCGCCTGAGTCGACGTCGCTCGCGCTCACTCGAACGTTATAAATGCGGCCACCCAGGCCATGTGGTCACTGGCGTCTTGGGAGTGGCCAAATCCCGCTTCTAGCGTGTTGAATATGTAGTTGGGGGCATTTGTCCCCTAAAGCACTTACATGAGGGAGAGCATGAACACGCAGGCTGAACCGCAGATCTCACGCAGATCGATTGCCAAGGGTGTCGCATGGGCCACGCCCACTATCATTGCCGCGAGTGCGGCCCCGGCGTTCGCGGCGTCTCCGCCCGATTGTTTGTACACAGTTGACATGTCCTCCGTGAACACGACGTCGGGCACGCAAACTTATGTAGCTAGAAATCAGAGGACAGGCCGTGTTCTCACCTTTACGGCTTCAAGCACCATGAATGGCACCACAGGCACGCCCGTCAACATGACCAACGACATGTTCGCTCGAGGTGCGTCGTCAAGTTGCGGTTCCTACAGCACGATCAACTCCAGTTTCCAGCAAAACGGCCTCATGCTGGCACAGTACGCAACGGGAGCAAACACTTGCTCGGCCACGAGGACGAGTTCCTCCCAAACCGTCAACTTCACCATCACCGACCAACGGACTGGACAGGCCATTCCCAGTGAGAGTATTGGCGGAGGTTCAATGACCGTGGTCGATATCAGCTCTCAAGCCACCGGTGTCACACCCGCGAACTGGCGGCAGTACTGGGACCAGGTAACATTCTCCAGTTCCGCCACGCGGACCGGGGGCACGAACACCGGCTTGAACGCGACGAGCGGCACGACTTTTTACGTGACCGGTAACAACCAGGTGTCTGCAACCACGAAAGTCACCGACATTTTCTCTTTCACGAAGTTCCCCACCACGGTGACTTATGGACAGCGCGGGTCCTACTACGGCGTGCAATTCATCCAGTTGAGGAACATCCAGTTCTACGGACCCTGCTGATTCTGAAATGCATTCTGCGCGGCTGAAATTGTGCCGGTTAGACTCAGGGCACACATGGCGGTGGAGGCCGCGAGCATCGCCGATCCCCACAGCTACCTCCAGCAGTCAGGAGTTCCCATGTCTTTCAAGCTCAACCCGTACCTCCGTTTCCACGGCAAAGCCAAGGAGGCCATGGAGTTCTACCACGGTGTCTTCGGCGGGCAGCTCGCGATGACCACAATGGGTGAGATGCAGCCTGACCTGGTCGGTCCGGATGCAGACAAGATCATGCACGCGCAGCTCGACACGGACCACCTCACCCTGATGGCGTCGGACGGTTTTGAGGATGCTGAGCCTGCAGACTCCGAATCCAACGTGTCGCTGGCGCTTACCGGCACCGATGAGGCGGCACTTCGCAGTTTCTGGGACGGACTGGCCGCCGATGGCACCGTCACTCAGCCCTTGGTCGACGCACCCTGGGGTGGGGCGTTCGGCATGGTGGTGGACCGTTTCGGCACGGACTGGATGTTCAACATTCAGCCCGCACCGACCGCACAGGAGAACTGATCCCGGTTACGGCTTGAGCACCACCTTGATGCACCCGTCGAGCTTCTCCTGGAACATCTTGTAGGCCTCGGCCGCATCCTCCAGGTTCACCCTGTGCGTTGCGAAGTGATCCAGGCCCAGGGTGTCGTCCGGTTCGGAGGCAATAGCGAGCAGGTCATCGGTCCACTGCTTCACGTGGCATTGACCCATGCGCATGGTGATGCCCTTGTCGAACATGGTCATCAGTGGCATCGGATCGGCCATGCCCCCGTACACGCCCGACAACGACACGGTGCCGCCGCGTCGCACCGCATTGATCGCGGTGTGCAGAACTTCGAGCCGGTCGATTCCGACATTCTCGATTGCCGCACGCCCGAGTGGCTTGGGCAACCGAGCGGCCCCGGCGATGATTTTTTCGGAGATCGGGTTACCGTGCGCTTCCATGCCCACGGCATCGACGACGCCGTCCGGTCCCCTTCCGTCCGTCATCTCCTGCAGCGTCGCGGCAACGTCCTTAACGGTGCGCCGATCCACCGTTTCAACACCCCATGACTGGGCCAGTTCCAGGCGTTCGTCCACTAGATCCACACCGATGATGCGTTCCACGCCCATCTGCTTGGCGGAACGAATGGCCATCTGTCCCACCGGTCCCAGACCGATGACGGCCAAGGTGTCACCGGAGCCCACATTGGCCCACTTCACGCCCTGCCACGCGGTGGGCAGGATGTCACTGAGGTAGAGGAACCGCTCATCGGAGTACGTCTCGGGAAGCTTGACCGGCCCGAAGTCTGCGTGGGGAACACGCACCATTTCGGCCTGGCCACCGGGTACGGAGCCGTAGAGGGACGAGAAGCCGAACAGCATGGCGCCCTTGTTCTTGGACTTCACCTGCGTGGTCTCGCACTGTGCGTAAAGCCCACGGTCGCACATCCAGCATTCGCCGCACCCAATCGTGAAGGGAACCACTACGCGGTCCCCCGGTTTGAGGTTCGTGACCTGCTCCCCGACTTCTTCCACGATGCCCATGAACTCGTGACCGAGCACATCGCCGGGCGAGAGATACGGACCCAGCACTCCGTAGAGATGCAGGTCCGAACCACAGATAGCGGTGGAAGTGACCCGGACGATCGCATCCTTGGGATGCTGGATGACGGGGTCGGGAACGGATTCGACTCGGACGTCACCGAGGCCTTGCCAAGTAAGTGCACGCATGACGATCAGTTAACTGATCATCAGCCGCCTTTGCAACACCCCCAGCGAAAGTTCTCGACTAGCCAACATCGATGTGCGAGCTACCGTGGCCGGGATCATCCAGCCGGGCACGTTCGATGCCGTCACCCTCGAACATTTCCAGGACGCCATCGACGCCATGACGTACGGCCCGATTCACTGCGCTCTGGCAGTGCTACCGAGTATGAGGGGCAGGCGCTTCGGCCGGATCGAAACCGTGGCTTCCGTCCGCGGGCTGGTATTCCCGCCGCATCCTTGCCTGTGCTGTCCATGAACGCGAATAAGGCCCGGACGAGGTTAGCGAGGAACCCGGTGCCACGCGTCGTCTGCATGGCACCGGGTTCGTCCTGTAGGTCAGTGAGTGCTCGACGAGCTCGTATCCTGTGCCGGGGTCGCTGCCCTACCCGGTTTGCTCGGCACCAGCTTGAGACCGACCACCGCCGCGATGATGCCCGAGATGAAGATGATCTTCCCGAGCGAGACGCTCTCGCTACCGGTGGCCATCGCATAGATCACGGTTAGCGCAGCACCCACGCCGGTCCACACCGCGTAGGCAGTACCAATAGGAATGTGTTTCGCGGCCCAGCCGAGTCCCGCCATGCTCACCACGAGTCCCGCGAAGAACACGATGCTGGGTGTGAGCTCACTCAGGCCGTTGGATTCGCCAAGTGCGGTGGCCCAGACCGCCTCGAACACAGCGCTGATCAGAAGAATGATCCACGGCATGTCAGCTCACCACCTTCAGGCCGATCACGGAGCTGACCAACAGCACGAGCAGAAGCACCCGTGCGGTGGTCGGACTTTCATAGCCCTTCACAAAGCCCCAGATCACGGTGAGCGTTGCGCCAATGCCAACCCACACTGCGTAGGCCGTACCGGTCGGCAGAGACGTCATCGCCCAGGCCAGGCCAGCCATGCTGACCGTCATGCTGACGGCAAAAATAAGGGTGGGAATTTTACGTTTGAAGCCGTCCGATGCCCCCAGAGCGGCCGCCCAGACCGCTTCGAGCATTCCGGACAGAACAAGAATGATCCACGCCATGACATGCGTCTTTCTGAGTCAGTCTTGTCGTGGTGCGGGTACTGCTCCCTCGTCCGCGAGCCAGATGCCGGGCTCCAATCCACAAAATAGCAAACGGGGCTATCTTTTTCGACCCAGCCTGGGCATGACGTACCTCTCCGTGGCACGGAGCAGGAACGCGAGCGGCACAGCAGCTTTCGACGCCGCTCCGGCCGACTTCCGCAGGGCACCCCGTTCCGCGAGCGGTCCACCGATCATGGACAACAACGTCACCGCGGCGGGCATGGGACGGATGAACAGGGTGATCTTCCGGATGAGTCCGTACTCATCGAGCTCGAGCCACTGGATCTCCTCCAGGTTGTTCCCGTGCAGGGTATTCGTCCCGTGGAGCACCCAGTTGTCGCCGGCACCCGTGAGTGCGGCGATCTCGATGTCCTCCAGAAGTTCGAAAACACTCTCGAAGACACTCATGACATCCCGCGGCCCCATGAACGTGAAACCGTCCGTCAACGGTGAAATCAGCTCCACGTCCGCAGCGAGTTGCTCGCGCATAGTGATCAGGTCCAGTCGCCGATCCGCGCTGACCCACGCTCGGACGGTGGGCGGACAAGCCAAAGAATCCAGGTGTTCGTCATTCACGGAATCCCCCTCGGACGGGTGATTACGACCCGTCATGTTCCGCTCCACGATGGCGCACCAACACCATTCGGTACAAGACCCCCGCAGCCACCAGAACGATCCCGCCCATGATCGACTCAATCGGCAGGGTGGCCACCAAGACCAGGCACAACAGCGCGCCGATGATCTGCACGATCGTGGGATACATCCGCGCTTCACGCCCCTGCGTGTACGCGGAGACATTCGCCACGAAGTAGTACAGCAGCACGCCGAAGGACGAGAACCCGATCGCCCCGCGCAGGTCCAAGGTCAGCACCAGCACAACCACCACGACACCCAGAACCAACTCCGCACGGTACGGAACGCTGTGCACGGGATGCACCGCAGAGAGCCACGCCGGCAGGTCACGGTTGCGGGCCATGGCCAGGCTCGTCCGCCCAATTCCGGCGATCAACGCGAGTAACGCGCCCAGGGCCGCGGCCGCCGCACCAATCCGGACGACGACGCTCGTCCACTCCCAGCCACCGGCCGCCGCGATGTCCGCGAGCGGCGTGGTCGAAGAAGCAAGGTGCGAGGCACCCAGGGTCGAGAGAGAGACCACGGCAATCACCGCGTAGACCGCGAGCGCACCGAATAACGCGATGAGGATGGCGCGGGGAATGGTGCGGGACGGATCGCGGACTTCCTCGCCCATGGTCGCGATGCGCGCGTAACCGGCGAACGCGAAGAACAACAGGCCTGCGGACTGGAGGATGCCGTAGAAACCAGAGGCAGCGCCGTCGCCGGTCAAACGAGCGGCATCCGCCTGGCCGGAGACCAGCCCCGCAACCACCACGAGGGCCAGGACCACGAGGACGATCGAGACGATGATCTTGGTGAGGCCCGCGGTGCGTGTCACGCCGAAATAGTTCACCGCCACGAGCGCGGCCACCGCGAGCGCAGCCACGGGACGCTCCCACCCGGCCGGTGCGGCGTAGGCGGCAAACGTGAGGGCCATGGCCGCGCAGCTGGCGGTCTTGCCGATCACGAAACACCAGCCGGCCATGAAGCCGGACCACGGGCCGAGTTGCTCGCGCCCGTACACGTAGGTGCCCCCGGAGGTCGGATACTGAGCGGCAAGCTGCGCGGAGGAGGTCGCGTTGCAGTACGCGACCACGGCCGCGATGGCCAGGCCGATGAGCAGGCCCGAACCCGCTGCAGCTGCGGCCGGGGCGAAGGCCGCGAACACTCCGGCGCCGATCATGGATCCCACCCCGATGGCGACCGCGTCGCCCAGTCCAAGTCGTCGTTGCAGGCGCCGGTATTGGTCATGGTTCGGGGAGTTCCACTTCTACGAGTCGATCATCACCGTCCTGGGGCTGACCGCGCCCGTCCGTGTTGTTGGTCAGGAACCACAAAGTTCCGTTCGGTCCGGGCACGGCATCGCGCAGTCGGCCGTACGCGTCCTGAAAGTACTCGGTCGAGGTGTCCGGAGAGTTAACGGGCACGGCGCGCAGCACCCGTCCGCGCAGGTTCGCGATATAGAGCGTGTCCCCCACCCGTGACATGCCACTCGGGCTGGCCTCGCCGGTCTCCCACTGTTGCACGGGGTCGACAAATTCGTCCCGCGCCGCGATGCCTTCTACCTCTGGCCACCCGTAGTTGGCACCGGGTTCGATCACGTTCAACTCGTCCCATGTGTTCGCGCCGAACTCGGTGGCGAACATGGTTCCGTCTTCCGCCCAGTCGATGCCCTGCACGTTACGGTGGCCCAGGCTGTACACAGGCGAACCTTCGTGAGGGTTGTCCTCCGGAACGCTGCCATCCGGCATCACGCGCAGGATCTTGCCGCCCATCGACTCCAGATCCTGGGCCTCGTTTCGTTCGCCCGCGTCCCCGACCGCAACGTACAGCATGCCGTCCGGTCCGAACTTGATGCGCCCACCGTTGTGCACGCCCGCCGAGGGCAGCTCGTCCAGAATAATGTGGCTCTCCCCCAGGGACAGCGAGCCGCGTTCGCCCGTGACCGTCCACCGGGTCACTCGGTTGCCGTTGTCCGTGGTGGCGTAGGAAAACAGGTCACCCTCGGGGGACACAGCGAGACCCAAGAGTCCGCCTTCTCCCCCGGCCCGCACATCGGACTGCTCCCCCACGGTACGGGTGCCACCGTCCGGAAGGATTTCCAGAATCCGGCCGCTGTCGCGTTCGCTCACCAGCGGCGCATCGTCGAGGAACGTCACGGACCACGGGGCCTCCAGATCGCTGACGACGGCGCTCGCGTCACCCAGCGGACGGTACCCCGTGTCATCAGTAGCCCCGGTGGGAGATGAAGAAGCCGATGGCTCCCCTCCTGCGAGTGGGCCGCAACCGCTCAGAACGAGCGCGGCCACGAGAAGTGATACCACCGGCTTCTTGATCATCAGGTCAGTCCTTGGTCGGAGAGCTGAGAACGTGTCCGGTCAGTTTAGAAGACCGGCTTGCCTCCGGTGACACCGATGACGGTGCCTGACACATAAGAGGCCTCGGCCGGGCTGGCCAGGAACACGAATGCACCGGCCAACTCGGAGGGCTGTCCGGCACGGCCCAGAGCGGTGTCTCCGCCGAATGCCGGCATGGACTCGCCGGCCTTGGTCGCCGGCTGCAACGGGGTCCAGATGGGACCCGGTGCCACGGCGTTGACGCGGATGCCCTTTTCACCGATCTCGTTGGCCAGGTTGACCGTGAAGTTGTTGATCGCCGCCTTGGTCGAGGCGTAATCGATCAGGTTCTCGGACGGGTCGTAGGCCTGGATGGAGCTCACGTTGATGATGCTGGAGCCATCGCCCAGGTACTTCAGTGCCTGCTGTGAAACCCAGAACAGGGCGTACAGGTTGGTCTTGAACACCCGGTCCATTTCCTCGGTCTTCAGCCCCTGCAGGCCGCCGTCGCGGCGGGCCCACTGGAATCCGGCGTTGTTGACCACGATGTCCAGCCCACCCAGCTGGGCGGCGGCGTCGTCGACGACACCACGAGCGGCCTGCTCGTCGCGCAGGTCCGCAGGCAACAGGACGGCCTTGCGACCGGCCTTCTCGATCCACTGCGTGGTGTCCTGAGCGTCAGACTCTTCCTCAGTCAGGTAGTTGATGGCCACATCGGCGCCTTCGCGAGCGTACGCAATGGCCACGGCGCGGCCGATACCGGAGTCGCCACCGGTGATCAGGGCCTTCATGCCTTCGAGGCGGCCGCGGCGACCCAGCTTTCTTCGCCGTGATCCGGCAACGGGGTCATGTCCGTGGTCAGCCCGGGGGGAGCTTGTTCCTGGGTGGGGAATCCGCCCTCTTCTCCGGCGAGTTCGCGGGCGGCCTTGTCTGCGGCAAATTGATCAGTCATATGACTATTCTGTCCGGTCAAGCTGAGTGATTCCACCACCGGAAGGGTGGATTCAGGAACGAGCGACCGTGGGCTCCATCCCGTTCTGCACGCCCCACAGCACCGCTTGACTGCGCCGTTCCACGCCCATCTTGCGGTAAGCGGAGCGGATGTAGGACTTGACCGAGTTGATGCTCAGATAACACGTCCGGGCAATTTCATCGTTGGTGGCGCCTGGGTGATGAGCGCCACGACTTCGGCCTCGCGCGGCGACAAACCGGCGTGTCGCCCGGGCCAGTCGGCAATCTCGATGTCCTCGGGGACCGGTTCCGGCATAACCACTCGCTCGCCCTCGTGGATCCGCACCAGCGCGTCAGCCAACTGTTCGGCGGTGAGCTCTTTCGACAGGTACCCGTGAAGACCGAAGTCCAGCGCCTTCCGCACCTGCTCCTCGGACACGTTCCACGTGTAGACGACCAGCTTCCGGTTCGGGACGTCTTCGAGCAACCGCGTCACGTCGTACTGACCACGATCCCGAGCGGCGAAGGCGTCGAACAGCACCAGATCAACGGTTCGTCGGGGGTTCTCCCCGGACACCATTTCTTCGACGACGAGTCGGTCATGGCCCTCGAACATCCGAGTCACGCCCTCAATGACCACCGGGTAGTCATTGACGAGAGCCAAAGTAATGGGAGCACGCTGATCTTTCACGAGAATGACCTTAGTGGCAAGTGCTCCTTTTGTGCTATCGCTGCTGTTCACCGGCTCGCCACTGGCCGGCTTCCAGCGTCAGGTGACCCGATTCGAGCATGTCGTGGAGCCATCCCTCCATCGGGTCGAACCCCCACTTCGCCCGAAAAAGATTGGCGTTGCGCGCAATCGACGCCGCGTGCTGGACCGGGGGTGTCACGGTCGGGTGGTACTGGTGATACGCGCACGCCAACCCGGTCCACCACATGGACCCTCCGGCCGCGGCGAGCCGCTGTCCGAAGTCCGTGTCCTCTCCCCCGTACCCCACGAAGGCCTCGTCGAATCCGCCGGCCCTGTTCCAGCTCTCGACCGTGGCCGCGATATTGAGCGACCACAGCATGCGAGAATCCGCCGCTTCCAGGTCCCCTCCCTCGGGGATGACCCGCGCTCCATGATCGCGCCCCAGCTCTGCCACTCGTTCCGGGGTGTAGTCGGCCTCCGTCATGCCCTCCGGCAAGTACTTGACCCGGCCACTGATCACAGCGGTCTCGAAACGGACCTGAGCCAGTGCCCTTTCGTAATCACCGATCAGCGAACGGTCGGGAAGACAGTCCACGTCCAGCAACACCACGCGTCCGCGCCGAGTTCGGCAGCTCGGGCCACGCCCAGGTTTCGCGCCGCCGCCAGCGGTAGTTCGTCGGTGGGATCCATGGTGACGACGACGCCGCCCGTCCCGTTCTCCGCCACCAGGCTCGTGATCTCGGGGTCCCCCATGCTCACCACCACGTGCACGTGCGGCTGAGGATCCAATTGGGAGACCCAAGCCAGCTGCCGGCGGAGGTGTTCGTGACGACCACTGACGATCGTGATCAGCGCGGTTCGCACGTCAACGCCAAATCATCGAGTCGCTCAATGGCCTGCGCGGCCCTGCGAGCGCCGTCGCCGTGCCGCCAGCGGGCCCATCCGGAACCGCCCTGCGCAAGTGCACCGTCCAAGAGCGCGGGCCAGTCCGCCGGTTCCGGCCAATGCTCCAGTGCGGTACAAACCTTCGCGTTCCTGAGGGCCCGAGCCGTCGCGTGTTGTTCATCGAATGGACGGGGTTGGGCAATCACCACCGCCGGACGGGCCGCCGCGGAGAGTTCTGCCACCGCGTTGTTCCCGGCGTGCGTCACGACCACGTCCGCGTCCTGCAATTCGGTCCACAGATCGGGGGAAGGATTCGCAGGGCTACGAACGGTCCAGTCCCAGTCCGGGGTGGCCAGCGTGGCCCGCCGGATGTCGTGTTCGGTGACCTCGGTTCCGCCGCCTCCCCACACGACCAGGACCTTGCGCGAGGAACTCGACCGAGCGGCGTCGGCGGCGATCACCGCGGGCGGGTCTGCGAGGTGATCGAAACGTGAAATGGCGCCCGCGTACACCGTCTTGGCGGTCCATTCACGCGGCCAATAGCCCTCGGCCGACTCCGCAGTCCAGGGGGCAACAATCATGGACGCTGCATCGTAGGCGTCCCGATGCGTACGATCCGTGCGGTTGCCGCGCATGGCCATGACCACGGTGCGAACGCCGAACAGGCGAGCGAGAAGAGTCACCTCGGCGGAAGTATCCGTGACCATGACCGACAGCTGCGAACCCAGGTACTCGGCCATCAACCGCATGCGCTCGCGGTACCCGGCGTGATCGATCGGTGCCCAGTGCAACACGCCGTTGGCCGTGGGATCCACCGGGTGACGAGGAACGTCCAAAGGAAGGTGGCACCATTCCCCCGGCCACCCGGCGGGTGCCTCCAACGAGCTGAATCCCACCACGGGCACGTCCAGTTCACGCGCGATACCGAGTGCACGGGTCCGGTGGCCGAGCCCCTGGTGGTGGATGTAGTACCCGATCATGAGGCGACCAGTTCGCGATACAGGTCCACGTATTGATCCACGGTGGCGTCCAGAGAACACCATTGACGGGCGTGCTCACGCACCCGGCCGCGATCCATGGCTACGACGCCGCTCAGCGCGCGAGCCGCGGCAGTCACCGTGAGTTCGTCGCTGGCTTCCGGGAGCACGGAGAGACCACCGGGAGCACGTACCACTTCCGCCAGACCACCGCGGGCAATCGCCAGGACGGGAGTTCCGCACGCCATGCTCTCCGCAGCGACCAATCCGTACGGCTCTTCCCACTGCGGGGTGACCAGGCACGCGGCGCTGTGGGAGACCAGGTGATGGAGCTCGTCCGGCTCCAGGTGACCCTCGTAGGTGATGTCGTCCGACAGCAGCGGTTTCAGATGCGTTTCGTAGTACTCCAGGTTGGAGAGCGGACCGGCGATCCGTAGTCTCCACCCGGCTTCACGTGCGATGCGCGCGGCGATGTGGGGAGCCTTCTCCGGAACGATCCGCCCGGACCACACCAGCGAATCACCGCCCGGGCCCAGGGACCAATGGTCCAGGTCCACACCGTTGGGAATCACACGAGCGGAGGTGACATCGCGCCACATGTGAGCGATCGATGAACTCACGGCAGCGGTCCGCACGCCGGGCTCAACCGCAGCGCTGGTTCCATCCACGGGGTGTTAGGGGTGTGAAGGGTGGTGATGAAGGGCTGTTTGAGGGACTGGGCCATGGCGATGGGGAGGTAGTGCAGCGAGTTGTTGTGCACGATGTCGATGTCATCACGCTGTGCCAGGGCAGTCATGACCTGCAGGTAGGAAATCGTCTCCCGGACTTGGCCTTCCGGCGGCATGGAGACATCGTTGCGCGCCTGTTCGCTGAGGGAAACCGGTTCCACCGCGAGCTCCTCGACATCCAGGTCCGGATCACTGCCGGGCGCTGCGAAGACCACCACCTCGATCCCGCGTTCGCGCAGGCCCTTGGCCAGGTACCACGTGAACGATTCGAGCCCACCGGCAAAGGGTGCCGCGATCGGGAATCGATCATGGGCCAGTAGAGCAATTTTCATGAAGGCCTCCCCGCCAGTGCTGTCCGATAAATCTCCGCGTGAGCGTTGGCGATTCGCCGCCGCTGCTCGATACGTTCCTCACGAGTAGCCCGCCAGGGGCCCATGTTCTCGAGCTGGTCCAGGGCTTCAGCGATCTGACCCTCAACCGGCTGCCCGTGGTCATCCCAGTCGAAACTCAGGACGCCCGGATGCTGCTGGTGGTAGAAACCAACCGAGGGCGCCAACACGCGTGTGCCCAAGTCGTGGCACGCCTCGAGCCACCCCGAATGCGTACCGAACCGGTACGCCAAGACGGACAGGTCCAGGCCGGCGATGTACTCCCACAGCTCGTCATCCGTGTAGAAATCGTGGACGTGCACCTGCACATCGTCACGGTCTCGCACGCTGTCCAGGAGCGCGGCAACCTCTGGGTTGTGATGCGTCATCCCGGGCGTGACCACGTCCGTATGAACGTCCACGAGAAGATTCATGTCGCGCTCGCGGATCTCGTCCAACAGGGTGCGCAGCACCGGGAGCGGATTCATGTTGGTGCGCATGCTCTTGAGGTGCATGCCCACCGTCACGGTGTCATGCTCGACCCGCGGACGATTCAACTTGTCGAGGGGAACCACGTGCGGATGCGGAATCACCGTGGCCTCACGCCCCCAACGGCGTTCGATCTCCTCCGCCGCACCCCGGGTCAGGGTGATGAGCTGGTCGGCCGACGGGATCAGAACATCCAGGGCTGCGTCGTGGATCGAGGGATCCGTCTGGTGCGGATTGCGCAGGTCGTGAACCGTGTACACCAGGGGCTTGCCGTTGGCGTGCAACGCGTCCGCAATGCGCTGGAGTTCGGCAGGAGCTACTGCGTCGAACCCGAAATGCAGATGGAAGACATCGAAGTCCTGGGCGTGGTCGTTGATCCACTCCACGTCCAACATGACCAGTGGCCACCAGGGAGCACCTGGAACGGAGCGTTCCGGGGTGGGGTCAGGTAGCCGAGTTACGCCGTCCGAGGTGTCTGGGTCCGCCAGGTGTTGGATATACACGTGACCGTATGGCGCTGACGCAACCCTCACTCGGACATGCCCCCTCAAAGTAGATAATTTTGGCCCACCGGACAGTCCAACCCGATGGCCGATCAACCCACCACACCCTTGAGGGGGAGATATTCAGCAAGCTTAATATTAGCCTGACCAAAGGGTTCCCCTTGACGCAGCCCCTCACGCGATATATTTGCCTGCGGATCATCCGCCCCAACAGCACCTCGTGAGGAACGTCAGCATGGCCATTCGCCCCATCGTCATTACCGGGAACCCCGTGTTGCACCGTCCCGCGGCGAAGGTCACCGAGTTCAACGACGAACTGCGCGAGTTGATCGCGGACATGTACGAAACCATGGACGCGGCCCACGGCGTGGGCCTGGCCGCTCCGCAGATCGGCGTGGGTCTGCGGATTTTCACGTATGTGTTCGACAACGAGGACGGCGTGGCACCGCGAGGCGTGCTGGTCAATCCGGTGCTGACCGTCGGCAAGATCTCGGAGGTCGCACCCGATCCGGATGAAGAGTCCGAGGGCTGCCTGTCCGTCCCGGGTCATTCGTGGCCGCTCAAGCGCGCCGACTGGGTCCGCATTGCCGGCCAGGACGAGAACGGCGATCCCGTGGCGTTCGAGGCCAATGGCTGGTTCGCGCGCGTCATGCAGCACGAGTACGACCACCTGGACGGCAAGCTCTACATGGATCGTCTCAACACCAAGTGGGGTAAGAAGGCCAAGAAGGCCGTTAAGAATGAGGCCTGGTCCACCGATTCCACGTGGCTGCCCGGTGAGGACGAAGACCCGTTCGGTCACTGAGTTCCGGCGCTGGACCGTGCCCTGTCACACGGCGGGCGGATCCAGCACCACGGTGAGTGTCCCGGCCTTGCGCGCTGTGGGTTCCACCAGCTCGACCGTCCAGCGGGTGCTGAGCGCGTCCCGGACGGCGTCAACCGTCTCGATCGCACCGTGTTCAGCTTCGAACTCGCACAGGAACCGGGCCACCAGACCCCGCGTGTGCTTGGCGTTGTGGGAGACCACCGACCGCTTACCGGCCTCGTTGAGTTGCTCCACCCGCACCGCAACGGTCCGGGCAGCGGGTGCCTTCCACGCTGCGGCATACGCAGCCGACCGGCAGTCCACGATCACCTGATCGGCTGCGGCCTCATCCAGCACCGGGGTGAGTCGAGGCTTCCACCACGTATTGAGCTTCCCGTGCCGGGGTAGATCAGTGCCCATTGACAGTCGATACGCGGGAATGTGATCGGTGGGCCGCACGGCTCCCCACAGCGCGGAGACCACCACCAGCGATCGGTCGGCAATCTCATGAGCAGCCCCGGAGAGGGAATTGGCATTGAGCGCGTCGTAGAGCACGCCGGTGTAGATGGACAGCGCCGGGCCGGAAGGTGCGGTGAGCAGCTCTCGGTTGCGAGCGACGTCGGCGGCCAAGGACTCCCCCACCCCCAGAACGGAAAGTGCGTTCTTCTGGCCGCTCACGCGGGCCAGTGTGGTCGCCAAATGCTCGCGATCCTTGGTGAGACCCGGGAAACTCAGGGTGCCCAGGGACACGGGATCGCCTGAGACGGGAGCGGTCTTGGACTCGGACGGGGGTAGCAAAATCAGCACCCCAGAAGTCTAGTGGAGGGACAGGCGGGCCTATGAGCCGGGTTCTGTGCCGCGGCCGGTTACCCGAACCGCGGTGGTGACCATCCATCTAGGCCGTACGTTGCCGTACGGCTCAAGCAGCCTACCCGGGCACTCGGGCGAGCAGCCCTCGAACGCACCCTGCATGGCCTTGCTCCGGATGGGGTTTACCAAGCCGCACCGGTCGCCCGGCACGCTGGTGGTCTCTTACACCACCTTTTCACCCTGACCCGCTCGAGGCGGGCGGTCTATTTTCTGTGGCACTGTCCTGCGGGTTTCCCCGAGTGGGCGTTACCCACCATCCAGCTCTGCGGAGCCCGGACTTTCCTCGAGACGTACCTTTCGGTGCGCCGCGCGGTCACCCGGCCCGCCTGTCCAGCGTCGATCCTACCGCGCCGGACGAGGCCCTTGATTCACGCCGGTTCGGACGCGCTCAACGGACCAATAGCGCAGAGCACTCAATACAGGTGGGAATGCTGCCCGCCGGAGTATTGGCGATGGTCTCGGCATCTCCCGGACTCATGTGCGTGCCGCATGCCCCGCATGTATCCCGCTCGAACTTGGCCACCGCGATCCGTCCGCCCCCGCGTGCGTTGCGCAGCGAGTCGTAGCGCTTGACCAGGGCTTCATCGTTCACGGCGCTCACCAGCCCGGGGCGTTGCGCCGTGAGCTCCTGGTGTCGTTCCTTCAACGCCGCAAGGTCCTGGTCACGCTGGGCCACGGCCTCCTTAGCTTGGGCGTCGGCCGCTCGCAACAGCGGCAGCTTCTGCTCCCGGTCCGCGGCGACAGCCTCCGCGTGTTCCATGGCCTGGTACTGGGCGTCCTCTGCCTCACCGCGCTGCTTGGTGAGTGTGTCGATCTCGTGCTGGATCCCCATCAAATCCTTGGCCGTGCCACCGTGATTGAGCCGTTCGGTGTCCCGGTCGATCTTGGCCTGGATGTCTCGCACCTTGGCTTCCGCGGTGTCGACGCCGCTCGCTGCCTCCTTGCCCTGGGCATCCAGCTGCTTGGCCGCCTCGATCGCCTGGGCCCGGCGTGCCAGCAACGATTTCACGTGTTCGGATTCTTGCAGGGACTTAGCCTTGACCATGATGCCGTGCAGTTCGGAATCCACCGCTTGCAGGTCCAAGAGCGCAGTGAGTGCGTGTTGCTCGGTCATGAGGTCTCTCCTGAAGTGTGATTCGGCGCTGAATCGGAATCGGGTGACGGCACGCGGAAATCCCACGGGTCGGTGCGCAGGTCGCTCACGAACACCTCTATGTCGAACCCCTGAGCGGCGAGCGCTCGCTGCAGGTCTTCGGCTCCCCACGGCAGCCACAGTGCCTCACTCGCGGAATGGGCTGCGTCGATCAACGCGGGAGTTCCGGTGGCCCCGGGCCCCAGGGCGTGTTCGCGGGCCTCCGAGGCGGGATGATGGCGCAGGTCCGCAGTGATGTACACGTCAGCACCCGTGGCTCGGACCTGTTCGAACAACGAATCGCCGGAACCCCCGCACACCGCAACGGTGCTCACTTTGCGCTCCGGGTCACCGGCGATGCGCAGCCCCTGGGCAGTGCCCGGGATGTTCGTGGCCAAGCGCTCGGCCAGCTCTCGCAGGGTCACGCTGTCCGACAGGGTACCCACTCGACCAACCCCACGTTCTGGTCCGTGGCGTCCGGGACGAGTGGAGCGGCGTCGTCGGGATTGACCCCGGCGGCCGCGATCAAGGCGTCGGACACGCCGCGGCGCGCGGAGTCCGCGTTCGTGTGACACGCGAGCAGCGCGCAGTGGTTCTCGATGAGGTCGTGAATGACCTTGCCCTTGAAGCCCTCGGCCGCAACAGAAGTGACCCCGCGGATGAGCAGCGGGTGGTGGGTGATCAGCAGATCCGCGTGCAGGGCGATGGCTTCTTCCACGACCGCGGCCACCGGATCGACCGCAAAGTGAATGCGGCGCACAGGTTGGTCGGGGCGGCCCGTCACCAGACCCGAGGCGTCCCAGTCCTCCTGGAGGCGGAACGGCCACAGCGAGTCCGCCACGGCCACCACCTCAGCCAAGGTGGGAATCGAACGGTCCTGCGATTGAGCCTCAGACGTCATGGATCCATCCTAGGAGCGAGTGCAACTCAACCGCCGGGAATTGTGCGGCGGTTTGCGCGTTATACGGACTATGAGTTCTTCCTCGACAGAAACCTTTGTGCTCGCCGGTGGTTGCTTCTGGTGCTTGGACGCCGTCTATCGCCGTGTCCGCGGTGTGCTGGATGTGCGCAGCGTGTACACCGGCGGCCAGACGGAGCATCCCGATTACGAGTCCGTGTGCTCCGGTACCACCGGTCACGCTGAAGCCGTGGTGGTCACCTTCGACCCCATGGTGGTTCCGGCCGAGGTCATCCTGGACCTCTTCTTCACCGGGCACGATCCCACCACGTTGAATCGGCAGGGTTACGACGTGGGCACGCAGTACCGTTCCGCGATGTTTCCCGCCAACGAGCAGCAGCGCACGCTGTTCGAACAGGCCATCAACAAGGCGCAGCCGTTGTTCCAGGACCCGATCGTCACGACCATCGAGGAACCGCAGAAGCTGTGGGAGGCCGAGGATTTCCACCAGGACTTCTACGGCAACCAGCCATTCAACGGCTACTGCCAGGTGATCATCAACCCCAAGCTGGCCAAGGTCCGCAAAGATTACGCTGTGTGGCTAACTCACTGAGATCCACCCGGCACCCGCACTAGGCTGAAAAACAGTTCTGTGCTGACACACCTCCCAGCACGATCCCACGACAGGAGAGAACATCCATGGGCAAGATTTACGAGAACGTCACCGAAATCGTCGGCGGCACTCCCCTGGTCCGCTTGAACCAGCTGGACAAGGACCTTCCCGGCAACGTTGCGTCAAGCTCGAGTTCTACAACCCCGCCAACTCGGTCAAGGACCGTATCGGTAAGGCCATCATCGACGCCGCTGAGGCCTCCGGTGAACTCAAGCCCGGCGGCACCGTGGTGGAGGGCACCTCCGGTAACACCGGTATCGCCCTGGCCATGGTCGGTGCAGCTCGCGGTTACAAGGTCATCCTGACCATGCCCGAGACCATGTCCACCGAGCGTCGCGTCATGCTGCGCGCTTTCGGTGCGGAGATCGTGCTGACCCCGGGTGCAGAAGGCATGCGCGGCGCCGTGGAGAAGGCACAGGAGATCGTGCAGTCCACCGACAACGCCGTGCTCGCACGCCAGTTCTCCAACCCGGCCAACGCCGAGATCCACTACAACACCACCGGCCCCGAGGTCTGGGAAGACACCGATGGCCAGATCGACATCTTCGTGGCCGGCATCGGCACCGGCGGCACCATCACCGGTGCCGGCAAGTACCTGCGCGAGCAGAAGCCGGACATCCGTCTGGTGGCCGTTGAGCCCGCTGACTCCCCGCTGCTGACCGAAGGCAAGGCCGGCCCCCACAAGATCCAGGGCCTGGGCGCCAACTTCGTTCCGGACGTGCTGGACCGCGAGATCTACGACGACGTCTACGACGTCACCGTGGAGGACTCCGTGGCTACCTCCCGCGAGCTGGGTTCCCGCGAGGGCATCCTGGGCGGCATCTCCTCCGGTGCTGCCGTGTGGGCCGCACTCCAGGAAGCCGGCAAGGAAGAGAACCGCGACAAGCTCATCGTCGCGATCGTTCCCGACTTCGGCGAGCGTTACATCTCCACCCTGCTCTACGAAGACATCCGCGGCTGATTCAGCCACTCTTCGCATGAGTTGAAAACACGCGCGGCGGGCGACCCACAAGGTCTCCTGCCGCGCGTGTATTTTTCGGTCCCTCCCCCGACATGACCTGTGGAAACTCGTACCGGAGGCCGGGGCGGGAATAGCATGAAGGTTCTGTAGCGTTGGCACGAAAGACGCCCGCGGCGTCGGCTACAACACGAGATCAATCGGGCCCTGACACGGGGCGGAGCAGAAGAGGTACGGACACGTGAGCTTTTGGCGCAGACTCAAGGAAGATCTCGAAACTGCCCGCAGCCACGACCCAGCGGCTCGTTCCAACGTGGAGGTCGCGCTGAATTATTCGGGGCTGCACGCCATCTGGGCGCACCGTCTCTCGCACAAGCTGTGGCAGGACCCCAATAAGCGACTGTTGGCTCGCACCGTCTCTCAGGCCGCGCGCTGGGCCACCGGCGTGGAGATCCATCCCGGTGCCACCATCGGTCGCCGCTTCTTCATCGACCACGGCATGGGCGTGGTCATCGGTGAGACCGCCGAGATCGGCGAGGACGTCATGATCTACCACGGCGTGACCCTGGGCGGCCGTTCCCTCGAGCCGGTCAAACGTCACCCCACCATCGGCGACCGCGTGACCATTGGTGCGGGCGCCAAGATTCTGGGCCCGCTGGTGGTCGGTGCGGACTCGGCCGTGGGCGCGAATTCCGTGGTCGTCAAGGACGTTCCCGAGGACTCGATCGTCACGGGCATCCCGGGCAAGATTCGCCAGCGCACTCCCGAGAAGCAGGAGCCCCTGGTGGACCCTGCCACCTACATCGATCCCGCCATGTGGATCTGATGCACTGATTTTTTAGTTCGACGACGCCGCGGGCCCCC
>NZ_AJXN01000049.1 GCF_000286355.1 Kocuria atrinae C3-8
GCCGGGGGGAGCGGGAGGTGCCGTCGCGAGACCGGTGGGCGCGGGGCCGGCCGAATCCGAGCGACGTCGTTGATCGTCCACCTGATCCATGGCGGCCCGGATGTCCTGGCGCATGATCAACCCGCCCGGGCCGGTGCCCGTGAGCGCGGTGATGTCCACGCCGTGCTCCTTGGCGAGCTTGCGCACCAGCGGCGAGATGACCGTGGGGGCCATCCGTGGAGCCGCGGTGAGCGCGTCGTGGGTGTGGGACGCGGCACCGGACTGGCCGGTCGCCGAACCGCCGGACCGGCTCGCGGACTTGCCGCGGCGGCGTCGGCGGGACGAACCACCGGCGGTGGTGCCGTAACCGATCAGCACGTTGCCGGAGGACTCGTCGGAGCTGTCGTCCGCGGACTCCTCGGCCGAAGGCTGGGTGCCCGCGCGCTCCTCCTCGCGGTAGCTCGCGCCCTGGGTGGGTGCGGGAGAATCTGCGTTGGAAGCATCGACCGCCGGTGCCGGTGCGTCCTCCGTGGCCGGGGCCTCGCGCCGTCGGACACCGAAATCAGCGACTGGCCCACGGTGAGCGTCTCGCCCTCCGCCCCGTGCAGCTGGTGGACGGTGCCCTCGAAGGGGCTGGGGATCTCGACCGCTGACTTGGCGGTTTCGACCTCCACGATCGGCTGGTCCATGGCCACGGTGTCACCCTCGGCGACCAGCCAGTGCAGGATGTCCGCCTCGGTGAGACCTTCGCCCAGGTCGGCAGATGGAACACATTGATGCTCACGGGTCAGTCCTCCCACTGCAGTTCGTCCAGAGTGTCGAGGATCCGCTCGACACTGGGGATGTGATGGTGTTCGAAAGCCGGCGAGGGGTAGGGGATGTCGAATCCCGTGACCCGCAGTACCGGCGCGGCCAGCGAATGGAAGCAGCGCTGCTGGGTGCGCGCCACGATCTCCGAGGCCACGGACGCGAAGCCCTGCGCCTCGGCCACGACCACGGCGCGGCCGGTCTTGCGCACGGAGGTGGCGACCGTTTCGTCGTCGTAGGGAACGATGGTGCCCAGGTCGATGACCTCCACGCTCATGCCGTCCTGCGCGGCTTCTTCCGCCGCGGACAAGCACACGGGCACGGACGGGCCGTAGCTGATCAGGGTTGCGTCCGTGCCTTCACGGGCGACGACGGCGTGCCCCTCGCGTTTCTGCGCGGTCCCGTTCGCGTACTGCTCGCGCAGTTCGTCCAGGTCGATCTGGGCGGTGGACCAGTACAACCGCTTGGGCTCGAAGAAGACCACGGGGTCCGGGGAATCGATGGCCTCGCGCAGCATCAGGTAGGCGTCCGAGACGGAGGCCGGGGTGAAGACCTTCAGGCCCGGGGTGTGTGCGTAGTAGGACTCCGAGGAATCACAGTGGTGCTCCACGCCGCCCACGCCGCCGCCGTAGGGAATGCGGATGACCATCTGCATGCCCAGCTTGCCGCGGGTGCGGTTGTGCATCTTAGCCACGTGCGAGGCGATCTGCTCGAACGCGGGGTAGGCGAAGGCATCGAACTGCATCTCGACCACCGGGCGCATGCCGTTCATGGCCATGCCCACGGCGGTGCCGATGATGCCGGACTCCGCCAGAGGGGTGTCAAAGCAACGCTCGCGGCCGAACTTGGCGGTCAGGCCGTCGGTGATGCGGAAAACGCCACCGAGGTTCCCACGTCCTCGCCGAAGACCAGCACGCTCGGATCGGTTTCCAGGGCGTCCGCGAGAGCGGTGTTCAGCGCCTTGGCAAAGCTGATTTTCTGGACGCTCATCACGCCTCCTCTCGGGACAGTTCGTCGGCCAGCAGATCGGACTGCTCGCGCAACTGGGTGGTGGGTTCGCTGTAGACGTGGCGGAACAGGTCCTGCGGATCCAACTCCGGCTTGGTGGCCATGGCTTCGCGCAGGCGCTTGGCCATGTCCTCGGCGTGCGAGGAGATCTGCTCCGAGGCGGCGTCGTCCAGGGCGTCCTGATCAGTCAGGTAGCGCTGCATGCGCGTGATCGGATCCTTGGCGACCCACTCGGAGACTTCGTCGCGCTCGCGGTAGCGGGTGTCGTCATCCGCGTTGGTGTGCGCCTGCATGCGGTAGGTCATGGCCTCGACCAGCAGCGGACCCTTGCCCTGGCGGCACAGTTCCACGCCGCGGCCCAGTACGGACAGCAGGCAGCCAGATCGTTGCCGTCCACGCGCTCGCCGGCCATGCCGTAGCCGACCGCCTTGTGCGCCAGCGTGGGTGCGTGGGTCTGGGAGGACAGCGGCACGGAGATCGCGTAGCCGTTGTTCTGCACCAGGAACAGGACGGGCAGCTGGAATACGGCGGCGAAGTTGAGGGCCTCGTGGAAGTCGCCCTCGGAGGTGGCGCCGTCGCCGCACATCGCCAGGGTGACGGTGTCCTCGCCGCGCAGCTTGGCAGCGTGGGCGACACCCACAGCGTGCAGCAGCTGGGTGGTGAGCGGGGTGGCCTGGATGCTGACCTTGTACTCGCGCGGGTCGAAGCCACCGTGCCAGTCACCGCGGAACGTGCTCATGACCTCGAGCGGATCCACACCGCGGGACATCACGGCCACCGAATCGCGGTAGGTGGGGAACAGCCAGTCGTTGTCGCCCAAGCACATGGCCGCGGCGACCTGGCAAGCTTCCTGACCGTGGCTCGAGGGGTAGACGGCCATGCGGCCCTGACGGACCAACGCCATGTTCTGGTCGTTGATGCGGCGACCCACCACGAGCTTCTCGTACGCCTTGAGCAACTGCTCGGTCGAGGGCATCGGGTACTCGTGACCCGGTTCGGGGCCCTGCTCGCTGTCCGGGACGGGCTGTCCATCCGGGGCCAGCAGCTGGATCTCGCTGGTCGCCGGAAGCATGTAGGCCTCCGGGGTGATGCCGAAGTTCTTGGACGCTTCCACCGCCGGGATCACGGGTGCGGTGTCCTCTGCGGGGGTTTCGTCGACGGCGCTGGGCGAGGTCGCCTCGGGCGTGGAGGTCTCCTGCGCTTCCGGAGTCTCGGAGTCCGGCGTGGGGGTTTCGGCTGCGGGATCGCTGCCGGGTGAAGTGGGCTCGCTCATGGCCGACCCCTTCCATGGTTGGTTCAGACGTTTCGTGATCCAAGTATGGGAACTATCGGCCTGTTGTCTCCCCAGTTCTGGGATGCACTGGACAAAAGTGCGCTTCAGGGGCTCATCGTGGACAATATGATCTGATGTGACCTACGTCATGACGGTTTGTCGGATGGGTGCAGATGACTCCGATCGGCGGGGCGAGAAGGCGGCGAGCGGCGTCGTCGGCGAAGTGTGTGAAGAAAGAGGAGCGGGATGACCGAGAAGCGGCGGGCGGATCTGGACGATACGGATCGGCGGATCCTGGACGAATTGACCCGGGACGCGCGCCAGTCCGTGACGGCGCTCGCAAGTCGGGTGCATATTTCGCGCGCGCACGCCTACGAGCGGATCAAGAAACTCCACGACCAGGGCGTGATTCTGCGCTACACCGCGGTGATCGACCCGGTGCGTGCGGGGTTGGAAGCGTCCGCGTACGTGACCGTGCGGCTGAAGCAGAACACGTGGCCGTCACTGTGCGCCAAGTTGCGGCAGATTCCGCAGGTCCAACACGTGGCGCTCGTGGGTGGAACGTTCGACGTGATGCTGCTGGTGCGGGCGAGCGGCACCACGGAACTGCGTGACGTGATCTTCGAGAAGATCCAGCCCATGCCCGAAGTGGTGGACACCCAGACGTTCCTCATTTTCGAGGACGTGGATGCGCGGGGGTAGCTAAGTCGTTTGCGACGTGCGGGGAGTGCGCTGGGGTGGGTGGATGAGGAGACGACTCCCAATAACCCACGCGAGGGCCCAGACGAGCAGGAATCCCATATTCCATTCCAGGAGATTGAAGCGCGCCCAGTCGGTAATGACAACTCCGAAAATTGCCAGCGCCGCGAAAAGCACCCAGATGATGGTCTCGATTTTCGGGGACATGACAGTGCGGAGGAAGTAGACCACCATGATGAAAAGTCCCCAGATGACGACAAATGCGCGGCCCAGGTCCGAGCTGGTGGCCAGGAGATCGTCGGCGCGGTAGATCCTGATCATGGTTAACGTCAGGAAAAAGACCACAAAGAAAGTGAGGATCCGCTTCAGGCGCGACGGTGTTGGTGATTGACCGTTGAGGCGGTTGTCGGAATGCCTGTCTGACGGGGAGGGCATATAGCCTGTCCCTTCCTGAGTAGCGGTTTCACCTGGACTTTCACCCTAGCCGGGCGTGGAGTGTGAGGAAACAGGCGTAGGTTGACGGCTCCGCAAACTGATCGACGGTAAAGCCAGAAGTCACGAGTTCTAGGGATGCAACGTCGATGGATTTACAGGGCGTCAGGAATTTGGGTCGTTAAGTAGAGCAGAATGCGGCGTACACAGTAGATCTCCAGGTGTGGCTCCGCGCGGGTGTGGTCAGCGGTGCGATGCTCAGTAGGCGAACTATTGCGCGGCGACGTGTCCGCGCCAGGTCCATCAGAATGAGGGGTTCTCATGAGCGACACTTCACGCTTGGCACTGGTCACCGGTGCCACGGGGTACATCGGCGGCAACGTGGCGCAGGAACTGCTCGGCCGGGGCTGGCGGGTCAGAGTGCTCAGTCGCAGCGCGGACAAGGTGCGCCATCTCCAGTGGGGTGACTGCGTAGTTGCAGACGGTCAAGAGGCTGGGCCTGGTCAGGCAGAGGTTGTCGAGGGCGATGCTTCGGACGCCAAGGACATCGCCCGCGCCATGGAGAACGTGGACGTCGCGTGGTACCTGTTGCATTCGATGGGCGACACGGATGACTTCGTGGCGGAAGAGAAGTCCATGGCGGACACCTTCGCCACGGCCGCGCGCGATGCGGGCGTCAACAGGATCATCTATCTGGGTGGCCTTCACCCCGCAGGCACCACTACTGAAGAGCTGTCCGACCATCTGCGTTCCCGGGTGGAAGTCGGTCAGGTGCTCATGGACTCCGGCGTTCCAACAGCCGCATTGCAGACCGGTGTGGTGATTGGGGACGGGTCCTCGTCCTTCACCATGATTCGGCACTTGTCCGAGCGGCTCCCCGGAGCGGTTGCTCCCAAGTGGGTGCGCAACCACATCCACCCGATCGCGGTGGCCGATGTCATGCATTATCTGGTGGCCGCTGCGGATCTACCGGAGGACGTGAATCGCACCTTTGACGTGGGCGGCCCCGAACCCCTCGAGTACGCCGACATGCTCAAGGAGTACGCCAGCGCGCTCAACAAGATCCCGCGCTTCATGCTGACCGCCCAGGTCACCACCCCAAATTTGGCGGCATATTGGATCGGACTGGTCACGCCGGTGAACACGTCACTGGTTCGCCCGCTCATCGGTAGCCTCCAGCACGACACCGTGGTGCGCGAGCGCGACCTGGACGATTACGTGGGTCCGCCGCCGGGTGGCCACACATCGTTCCACGATGCCGTGCGTATGGCCGTCAAGAACGTGGACACCTCCCGGTGGGCCAAGATTTTCTGGGCGACCAGTGCGGGAGTGGCCGCGACCGCCGTCGTCGGATCGCTGGCGACCAAACCGAACTCGACCTGGTACAAGACGCTGAAGAAGCCCGCGTTCCAGCCGCCCGCGTGGTTGTTCCCCATCGCCTGGACGGCGCTCTACGCGGACATCGCGGCGATCGGTTCCCTGTCCATTGCCGATCTGGGGGAGCAGGGCCGCACCAAGGAGCAGCGCAACTATGTGGCAGCGCTGGCGATCAACCTGACGCTCAATGCGGGCTGGAGCGTGCTGTTCTTCGACCGCAAGAAGCTGGGCCCGGCCGCCGTAGAATCGATCGCGCTGGCCGTGAGCACAGCCGACCTGGTGCGCCGGTCGGGCAAGGTGTCCGTGGAAAAGGGCGTGGTGCTCGCGCCGTACGCCGGATGGACTGCCTTCGCCGCGGTGCTCACGGGAACCATTCGCGCGTTGAACCCCCGCAGGGACTGACACTCGCACTCGTGCTCCGGCAACCCAGAGACCCGACCACAACCCAGGTGAAAGGCGGCACCGTGAGGGAATCCGACGCACTGTCCACCGACGCGCAGTCGGCCCTGCCCGGAGGAGCATCTCGCGTGGCCGTCATCGTCACGGGGGTGTTGGCGGCTGCCGCGCTCGCGTGGTCCCTGCGCATCGAAGCGGGGGATCCGTGGTTCTACCCGGCTACTTTCATTCTGGCCGCGATCTACATCGTGGGCAGTCTCGTGGCGGTTCGGTTGGTGGGCAGCAGGTTTCGATGGCACGCCTCCCGGCGCGGGATTCGCGACGCCGTTGTGGGCGGTGTCCTCTTAGCCCTCGTTTTCTTCGCGGGCGCCTTCTTGGTGCGGTTCATTCCGTTCCTGCGTGATCCAGTGGATGAACTCCTGGACTACGCCCGCGTGGGCAGCCTGGTGTTCGTGCTGATTACCACCGCGGTCAATGGTGTTGCGGAGGAGATGTTCTACCGAGGTGCGCTGTGGAGGGCCGTGAAGCCTAGATATCGAATGGTCGTGACCACGGTGCTGTATACCGCAGTCACCGCCCTGGCAGGAGTGCCGCTCCTGGCTTTCGCTGCCGCCGCACTCGGTGTGCTGGTGGCCGTGTTGCGGGAGCGAACCCAGTCGCTGACGCCGCCGATCATCGCCCATCTCATCTGGTCCGTGAGCATGCTCGTGGTGTTGCCGCAGGTGGTGTGAGCGGGCGTTAGTTACCTTAGACATCAAGCGCCAATTCTGCCGTCACCCCGATTCGTTCGATGAAACTGTCGTCGTGGCTGACCACCAGCAGGGCACCCTCGAACGCGTTGAGCGCATCCACCAGCTGATCCACCGACCGTAGATCCAGGTTGTTGGTGGGCTCGTCCAGGATGAGTAGTTTGGGTGCCGGTTCCGAGGTCAACACCCGCGCCAACTCAACGCGCAGTAGTTCGCCGCCGGATAGCTCACCCATCTGTTTATCCGCTTGCGCACCGCGGAACAGGAATCGAGCCAGGGTCTCGCGGCATGCATGCTCGGTGGCTGCCGGGTTCGCCACTTGCAACTCTCGAACGAGCGTCAATTTCGGGCGCTCCACGGTCAGTCGCTGCGGGATGTACCCCAAGGGTGATAGCCGGTAGCGGACGGTCCACGGGGCCACACCCGCGAGATCCGCCTCGCGTGGTTCCTCGGTGGAATCGGCAGTCCACCCCACCGCGCGCTCGATCAGCGTGGTTTTCCCGGAACCGTTCCGACCGGCCAACCGCACCCGTTCCGGGCCGGCCATGTCGAACCTTTCGGTTTCGCCCTCGGGAAGGACGCGTTCCAGCTCGAGCACCTTGGTTCCATTGGCCACGGCCGTTTGGGGAAGTTCAATGCGAATATGCCGGTCTGTACGCATCGCATCTCGGGCATCCGCCGCGGCCTCGGACGCAGCCCGTTCGCGGTCGGACAGCACTCCTCGCAACTTACCCGCTTGCACCTGCGCGGACATCGCGTCGTTACCCATGGCCATGCCGGGTTTGCGTTTCTGCCGCTTGAACTTCTCACCCCGGGTCACCCGATGGCTCAGCTTGGTCTCCTCCTCGATGCGCTCCCGCTTCTGCTTCTTGGCCTCAGCCTCCGCCCGGGACACCTCACGCAGCGCAGCCTCCTGTTGGGTGGCCAGGTAGGCCTCGTACTCGCTGTACGTGCCACCGAATTCGGTGAGCTGTCCGTCCCGCAGTTCCACGATCTGATCCACGAGTTCCAGCAGTTGCCGGTCGTGGCTCACGATCAGCAGCGACGCCCTCCACCCCCGCACGGTCGCGAACAGATCCTCGCGCGCGGCGGTGTCCAAGTTGTTGGTGGGCTCGTCCAGCACGGTCAGCTGCGCTCGCCGTAGCACCGCCCCGGCCAACGCCGCCCGCACGATTTCGCCGCCGGAGAGCTCCGCAACGCGCCGTTCCAGATCGGTGGGGAGCCCGCGCGTGGCCAGTTCCGCTCGCGCGCGTTCCTCGATATCCCAGTCATCGCCGACGACGTCGTACTCCGCCTCATCCACGCTGCCCGCCTCGATCGCGCGGAGACTTTTCAGGATGTGGTCGATACCCAGAAGTTGATCCATTGTGGATTCGGACTGGGCGGTGATGTCCTGCGGGACGTACGCGATGCTGGCTGCGCGGTGTAACGACCCTGTTGTCGGGTCGAGCTGTCCGGTGAGGACTCGCAGCAGCGTTGACTTGCCGCTTCCGTTGTCTCCGACCAGCCCGGTGACTCCTCGGGGAATCGAACCCGAGAGGTCGGTGAAGCACTCTGTGCCGTCAGCCCAGGTGACGGAGAGGCTGGAAAATGTGATGAGTGTCTGTTGTGAATGGGGCATGTGGATCTCCTGAAAGAAAGAGGATGATCCGCTGCCGCGCCATGAGGTGACCCGAAAGCTGCCGCCTACGAGAGGTGGCGGGAAAAGGGAGGGTCAGAGCGGCGTCGTCAATAGAGAGAACGAAGGCGAAGAAGCGCGTGCAGCGGCGGGCTCAGAGAGAACCGGCAAGCTTCACAGCGCACACCTTTCGTGGACAACAAGACCCGAGCAGCTTAACCCCGGACCGCCCAGAATGCTAGGGCTTTTGTGCTGCGGGGCGGGTGAACGCGAGCCACATGGTTGGGATGACGCGCTGGTCGGTGTTCTCGCCCATGGCCATGCGATCGGTGAGCTGGCCGCTGTAGCTGGTGAGCATGAGTTGGGTCATGTCTGCGGCGGGGATCGTGAACTCCAGGTGCTGACTTTCGGCCACGCGGCCCAGCGCGTTTTCGACGGCGCCGTAGAGCCTTGCGCGCATCGGACGGACGACATCGCGAACTTCACTCGAGCGGAATGCTGCGAGGAACAGCTCGAGGCGGACGGCCTGCACGTTCATGTTGGACGACTGGTCCGTGACGCCTTCGATGATGCGGGTGACGACCTCCTCGGTGCCGGCGTCGGAGTCGAGCCACTGCTCCAGTTCCGAGTCGAGGCGCTCGATCAGGCTTTCCACCAGGTTCTCGAAGACCGCCACCGCCAGATCCAGTTTGGTCGCGAAGTTGGAGTAGAAGGCTCCGCGCGTGAAGCCGGCGGCCGCGCACAGCTCGCCGATGGAGGCGCCGTCGATCCCCTTCTCGGCGAAAACCCCCGCCGACGACGCCACGAGCCTCCTGCGCGTGGCCGTCCGGGACCGCTTGTCCGCGTCCTCGTCCGTTCCGTGTGACGTCTGGTCAGTCACTTTTACTCGCTCCCTCTTGCCGCCTCGATACATCAGTGTATCGTGAATGTGAAAACTCGATACAGTAATGTATCCAAACCACATTCAGGGGAACTATGGCAGACGGCAAACTAGGCGCGCGCACCTCTCATCAAGCAGCGGGGCGGCAGCGCGGACCGTTCTATTCGGCAACGTTCTGGGCGCTTCCGGCGGTGGTCATCATGGTCCTGGCGGTCCTCGGAACGGCCCTGTATCTGGGTGGGTTGTCCAATCCGGCAGGTCACCTCAAGGACTTCCCGGTGGCCATCGTCAATCAGGATCGCGGGGCGGACGTGCCGCGAGAGGGCGGTGGAACCGAGAAGCAGAATTACGGTCACCGCATCGAGGACGGTTTTGCATCCGAGGCGGGTAAGGATGAGCGGCTGGATCTGCGTCGGCTGGATTGGGATCAGGCGCAGGACCAATTGGAGCGCGGCGAGCTGTTCGGAGTGGTGGTCATCCCGGAGTCCTTCTCGGAGGACACGGTGAGCATGGTCAGGGGCTCTCTGACGCAGGAGTCTGCGGCTCGGCCGGAAATCACCCTGTACACGGACCCGCAGGCAGGTTCTCTCGGGACTCGGATCGCCACGGAGGCTGTGCAGCCGGGGCTGGAGCAAGCCAGCTCCACGATGGGTGAATCACTTGTGAAATCTGCGCAGTCCGCCCAGCAGCAGGCCTACGAGCAGGTGCTGTCGGAACTCGAATCGCAGCAGGATCAGCAGTCCGAAGAACTGGCCCGGTCGGCTGCGCAGGGCGGTCCTGCCGTGCAGCAGTTCGCGCAGCAACTTCAGGAAGCCCAGGCCAACACTCCCAAGCAGGTGGCGGATCAACTAGCACCCAAGGTCAGCTCCGTCTCAACGGATCTGTTGCGGGATCCGGTGAACGTGGACACCAAGCCCTATCAAGAGCTTGAAGAGGGCACAGCGTTGGGGATGGGCGCGTTCTACTACGCGATTATCCTGCTGGTGATCGGTCTCTCCGGATCCATTGCCGTGAACGTTCTGATGGATGCACGGATGGGCATGGCACCGTTCGAAATGGGTCCACTGTTCCGGGATCTGCCGCGCGTGGGCCTTCCTCGGTGGCTGAACTTTCTGATCAAGTGGGGCCTGTTCACCGTGGCCGCCGCACCCACGTCGGCGCTGATGCTGTGGGTTGCCGCGGGGGTGGGCATGCCCATGCCGCACGGGTTGGCGGTGTTCTTCGCGGGCTGGCTGTCGTTGTCTGCGGTCTCGGCCGTGGTGCTCGCACTCATCACTCTGGGTGGCTCTGCAGGCATGCTGCTGTCGATGATCTACCTGGTGTTCATGGGGTTGCCTTCCGCGGGTGCAGTAGTTCCGTTGCAAGCGGTGCCGGACTTCTTCCGGATCATCGCCCCCATTGAGCCGCTGCATCACATCTTCATGATGATTCGGTCGCTCCTGTACTTCGATGCTCATGCAGATGCCGGTTTGCAGTCGGGGCTGATCGGGATCTCTCTGATCCTGCTCGTCGCCGTTGTTGTGGCACTGGTGGCGGGGTGGGCCTATGACCGCAAGTTCGGTCAGCGCGGTTCTCGCGGGCCCGGCAAGCATTCTGCGGGCCGCGGGGAGTCGCAGGCCACGGCGGCTGCGGAAGCCGGAGGTCAGCCGGTGGTGAAGAGTGGGGAAAACCCCAATGCAGTGGTGGGCTCCGGACTTTAGGCTGGAGCTAACGGGAAACCCCCGGACCCTCCACCGCCGGTGGATCACAACCTTGACGGAGATGCCATGAGTTACGAACCGCAGCAACCTCGCCCGGACTACCGCTCCGGCGGTGCCGGCGGCTACGACAACTACGACACCCACCACCGGACCGGTTCCAGCGGTCCTCAGAACGATGAAAAGACCGTGGCCATCCTGACGCACCTGTCGGGACCCATTGCCGCCATCATCTCGGTGGGTTGGCTGGGCTTCGTGGGCCCGTTGATCGTGTGGTTCATCTACAAGGACAAGAGCCCGTTCCTGCGAGCCGCGTCTGCCGGCGCCTTCAACTTCAACGTGACCCTGTGGATCATCAACGTGATCGGTTGGATCTGCATCTTCACGGTCATCCTGTTCCCTGTGGGGCTCATCTTGATCGCCGCCTACTGGGTGCTGCTCCTGGTTTGCCACATCGTGGCCGCCGTGCGCGCCAACAACGGTGAGGTCTACCGCTACCCGATGCAGTTGCCCATCCTGCGCTGAGCGCAGTGAGCGACGGCTTGTTGGCCGTAGCTCTGAGACATCAAAAAGCCACTCCGGTTCGCCCGGAGTGGCTTTTTCGTGCCCAGAATCTTGAGGGTGGCCGAGGCGTGCCCGGATTCAGCGTCGACGGTTGCCAGGGTGTGGTTCAGCGGGCCGGGTGTCCACGCTGCAGCGCAGCCCTCCGTTCGAGCGGCGGGAAAGTTGTTGAACAATCTCTTGCCCGAATTGTTGAACAACCTGTAGTCTTCCGGCAACACGTCAATCTGTGACCCCAGTCACCCGACCCATCGGATGAAGACATGTCGACAGCAGCGCCCCAGCCCGGCAGCCCGCCCAGCCCTCCGAACCCGGAACCGAACCGGTCAAGACGAACTCCGGCGGGCACCGCACCGCGCTCCTCGGCGCCATGTTCCTCATGGCCACTAGTGCGATCGGCCCCGGATTCATTACCCAGACCACCGTGTTCACGGTCCAGCTCGGGGCGGCCTTCGCGTTTGCGATCCTGGTGTCGATCCTGGTGGACATTGCCGTGCAACTGAACGTCTGGCGGGTCATCGGCATTTCCGGTCAGCGTGCGCAGGAACTGGGCAGCAAGGTCCTGCCCGGGGCGGGCATTGTGCTGGCGGCCCTCGTGTTCGTGGGTGGAGCCGTGTTCAATATCGGCAACATTGCCGGAACCGGGCTCGGTCTCAATGCGATGCTCGGGCTGGATCCGAAGATCGGCGGCGGTATCTCCGCGGCCATTGCGATCCTGATCTTCCTCTCCAAGCGAGCCGGTATGGCGCTCGACCGGATCGTAGTGTTGCTGGGCGCCGTCATGATTCTGCTGATGCTCTACGTGGCGATCGTGGCCGCCCCTCCCGTGGGAGTGGCGCTCAAGAACACGGTGCTCCCCGAAGAAATCGACTTCCTGGTGATCACCACCTTGATCGGCGGCACCGTGGGTGGCTACATCACCTACTCCGGCGCGCACCGCATGATCGACTCGGGCGTGAGCGGCGTGGAAAGTGTCAAACAGATCAGCCGCAGCTCCGTGCTGGGCATCCTGGTCACGTGCATCATGCGCGTGCTGCTGTTCCTCGCCATCTTCGGTGTGGTGGCCGGGGGAGTGGCGTTGACCAGCGACAACATGGCCGCCGAAGCGTTTGGTGCCGCCGCCGGAGAAATCGGCGTGCGGATCTTCGGTGTAGTGCTCTGGGCTGCCGCTCTGACCTCAGTGATCGGTGCGGCATTCACGTCCATCTCCTTCGTGACCAAGTCCGCCGGCAGCCCGCGGACCCGCAACCTGTTGACTGTTGCCTTCATCTTCGTGTGTGCTGTGGTCTATCTGTTCCTCGGCCAAGCGCCGCAGACGCTGTTGATCTTCGCGGGAGCGTTCAACGGGCTGATCCTCCCGTTCGGTTTCGCCATCTTGCTGTGGGTGGCCTGGCGCCGTCGAGACCTGTTGCACGGTTACGTGTATCCCAAGTGGCTCCTGATTATTGGTGTGCTCGCGTGGCTGCTCACCCTATTCCTGGGATGGAACTCCCTGGCCGGGCTCACCAAGCTGTGGAGCTGATCGCCATGGACGAGATGCCAGGCAATGTCTCGGCAGCCACGGGCGCTGATCAGAATCTTGCGGCGGTGCGGCACCCGCGGGCACGCACCAGGATGCAGACCCTGACCTGGCCCGTCTCACCCCCCGGGAAGCCCGCGAGCGTTTCCGCGACGGCCTGCTCCGTCCCACATCGGGAATCGCCGCGAGTTACGCCCAAGCCAACCTGATCATCGTTCCGCGCGAGCTCGCCTTTGACGTGCTCTTATTCGCCCAACGCAACCCCAAACCGTGCCCCGTGCTGGGCGTGCTGGACGCGGGGGAGACCACCGGCGAACTTCTCAAAGACGGCGACATCCGCACGGACCTCCCGCAGTATGTCGTCTACGAGAACGGCCAAGAAGTCGCCCGCCCTATCGACATCACCGAGTACTGGCGCGACGACCTGGTCACCTTCATGGTGGGCTGTTCCTTCACGTTCGAGGACGCCCTGCTGAACAACGGCATTCGCATGGCCCACAACGATCAGGGCGTGAACGTCCCCATGTATCGCACCAACCGCCGCTGCGCATCGGCAGGATCCTTGTCCGGGCCGCTCGTGGTCTCGATGCGTCCCGTGCCAGCGTCCCAGGTGGCCGACGCCGTTCGCGTCACCTCCCGCTATCCCGCCGTCCACGGCGCTCCCGTGCACGTGGGCAACCCCGAAGATCTGGGGATCCAGGACATCAACCAACCGGACTTCGGCGACCCCGTCCGCATCGAACCGGGCCACCTCCCCGTGTTCTGGGCCTGCGGCGTGACCCCGCAGGCCGCCGTGATGGAATCCCGCCAACCGTTCGCGATCTCCCACGCTCCCGGCCACATGCTCATCACGGACGCCAGGGACTCCGACTACCAGGTCCCCTGACGTAGCCGCATGCCCACGCAGGTGGTGCTGCCACACAAACTCTTCGGCCGCGACGCTGCAGTTGAGGCGATTGAAAAACTGTGGCCGAGATCTGAGGCATGGAAAAGCCACTCCGCGGCGCTCGGAGTGGCTTTTTCGTGCCCAGAATCTTGGGATGGCTTAAAGGTGCCTCAGGCTTCGTGAGTGCCGCAGCCGCTACGCCATGTGCTCCAGCAACTGCGCTTCCGCGAAGGTGAGGTACTCCCGCAGCGCCTCCGCCGCCTCGGCGCGCTGCCCAGCCTCCAACAACCGCAGCAGCTTGGCATTGCGGTCCACATAGTCCCCGTGAAAACCGGGATCCGCTGACATCGAGTGGAACACGAGCCGCATTCGAGCGAGCAACCGATCCATCGTGGTGACCAGGGTGTCCGAACCGGTCAGTGCCATGAGTCCGCGGTGGAAACGCTGATTGGCGTCACCCATGCCCTTGATGTCCCCGGCCTCGCGAGCCTTCCTGGCGGACGCAATCACAGATTCCAGCTCGGTCAGCTCATGCTCCGACCACGAGCCCCACAGCACAGCCCCCGGCTCGATAATGCGACGGGCACTGTAGATCTCTCGGACGTCGTCTGCGGTCGGACGCGCCACGAACACTCCGCGGTTGGCACTCGGTCCACCAGCGATTCGCCGGCCAATACCGTGAACGCCTCGCGCAGCGTATTGCGGGAAATGCCCAGTTCCCGGGCAATCGCTTGCTCCGAGAGCTTGGCTCCGGGCGCCAACTGACCTCCCGAAATACGCGCGCGCAACTGAGCCGCCGCGAGACCGCTCGCTTGCGCGCCGTCGGTGTCGAGCGGCGTCGGCGTCCCGGAAGGTGCCGTAGCGGAAGTGTGCGCCGCCGCGCTGGCGGGCTCGAATGCATAGTTGCTGGTCACCGGCCCATCCTCTCACCGCGCTAGGCGATGTCCCCCAGCGACTGTCCCTTGCTGACGGAGTCGCCCTCGTCCAGGCACCCCGGGTTAGCGTGCCGGAGCGGTGAGCGCGCACGGGAGTCTCCATCTTCATGGCCTCGAGCACGAGCACGGTATCGCCCTCTGAAACCTCCGTGCCGTCCTCCGCGGCCCACTTCACGACCGTCCCGTCCATGGGCGCGGCGAGCGTGGTGTCCGACGCTTCACTTCCGGCCGACGACGCCGCCCCCTCACCGTCCGCACGGGCCCCGCCACCGTGCAGCAGGGCCTCCACCATGGCGGTGGGGAGTCCGAGCTGCACGGCTTTACCGTCGAGATCCACGGTCAAGGTGGTGCGCTCAGCAGCTCCGGAGGTTACGTACGGCGATACCTCCAGCTCCTCGGTGAACGCGTCCTCGATCCACGTGGTGTACACCCCCAGCTCATCGGGGGAGGTGAAATCGGAGTGATCCAGAACGGCCCGATGGAACGGCACCACCGTGGGCAACCCCTTGATGGTCAGCTCCGCCAGGGCAGCTCGGGCGCGCCGCAGTGCTTGCTGTCGGTCCTCGCCCCACACGATGAGCTTGGCCAGCATCGAGTCATAATCGGGCGGCACCACGGACCCGGAACGCACGCCGGTGTCCACGCGGATCCCCGCGCCCGTGGGCGCCTCGAAGGCCTCCACGGTGCCGGGAGTGGGCAGAAAACCGAGCGCCGGATCCTCCGCGTTGAGCCGGAATTCGAACGCGTGCCCGCGCGGTTCCGGGTCCTCGGTAACGCTCAATTCGAGACCATCGGCCACGCGGAACTGTTCGCGCACCAGGTCCACCCCGGTGGTCTCCTCGCTGACCGGGTGCTCCACCTGCAATCGCGTGTTGACCTCCAGAAACGAGATCAGCCCATCCGGCGCGACCAGGTACTCGACCGTTCCCGCACTCGTATACCCGGCCTCGCGGCAGATGTCCCGCGCGGATTCGTGAATGGTCTTCCGCTGCTCGTCGCTCAGGAACGGTGCCGGGGCCTCCTCCACGAGCTTCTGATTCCGCCGCTGCAGCGAGCAATCGCGCGTGCCCACCACGGTGACGTTGCCGTGGGTGTCCGCGATGACCTGGGCTTCCACGTGGCGCGGCTTCTCGAGGAAGCGCTCCACGAAGCATTCGCCCCGCCCGAACGCCGACGTCGCTTCGCGCACCGCCGCATCGAACGCGGACTCGACCTCGTCCAAGGTTCGCGCAATGCGCATCCCACGGCCACCGCCGCCGAAGGCCGCCTTGATGGCGATGGGCAATCCGTGCTCCTCGGCGAAGGACCGGGCCGCGGCGGCGTCGTCGACGGGGCCGTCCGTACCTGGCACCAAAGGGGCACCGGCGCGCACCGCGATCTCGCGGGCCGTGACCTTGTTGCCGAGTGTGCGGATGACCTCGGCGGTCGGGCCGATCCAGGTGAGGCCGGCATCGGTCACGGCCTGGGCGAAGTCCGCGTTCTCGGACAGGAATCCGTAGCCGGGGTGCACGGCGTCTGCGTCCGCGCGGGAGGCAACGTCCAGGAGCGCCTCGATGTTCAGGTAGGTGTCCGCCGAGGACGAGCCGGGCAGCGCGTAGGCTTCATCGGCCATGCGGACGTGAAAAGAATCGGCGTCGGGTTCGGAATAGACGGCGACCGAGACGAGGTCCGCGTCCGCGCAGGCCCGTGCGATCCGGACCGCGATTTCCCCGCGATTGGCGATCAAGACCTTCTTCATGCTGATACTCCTGGTGGGATTGCGGAGGACGACGTGGTGGTAGAGGGCGGCGGGGTGGTCTCCCGCGGTGGGGTGGCATCATCCTGACGTGGACGTTCCAGGCCCGGGGGATCCGAATCGACGAGCGAGAAGCGGACCGAGGCGCCCGGCGGTAACTGTGCCGCGAGTGGTAGGTCCTCCGGGATGACCACGGCGATCACCGGATAGCCGCCCGTCACGGGATGGTCGGCCAGGAAAAGGACGGGAACTCCGGAGTGGGGAACCTGCAGCGAACCGGCAACTACACCCTCACTTGCGAGTTCGCCCTCGCGGGAGCGCTCCAACAAGTTTTCGCCCCCCGGCGACTCGAAGCGCACGCCCACGCGGTTGGACTGGCTGCTTACCATCATTCCTGGGCGGTAAGGGTCTCTAGGGCTTCCGGGGTGAACCAGTCATCGCGCGGACCGAGCGTCACGCGCAGCGCGGTGGGCTCGTCCGTTGCGGGGAGCTCGACCGCGGGGGCCTCTGGATCGCCGACGGCGCGCCCCGCAGCCACCGTCGGCACGGGAAGCTCGTCCCCGGCGGTCAACGGCTCCGGCCCGATCCCGGACATCACGTCCGTGGAACGGCTCCCCAGAACTTCCGGGGTTGAGAAGCCGCCGCGCACCGCCAGATAACTGCGCAGTCCAGCCGAGGGCGCGTCCAGGTTCAGCCTTTCGCCGTCATACAAAGCGAAGGGCGTACCAACTGGTGCAGAGCGTTGACCATTGGGGCCATCAATGTGCGCCGGGGCGGGCGCACCGGTCAGCGCAACAACGTGGTGCCCGCGGGCGGCAACGGTGAGTCCGCCCAACATTGTCTCGATGACGGCGGCATCGGGGGAGTTGCCCACCAGCCGATTCGCCTGTGCCGCAGACGCCTGATCCGCCGCTCCCGAGGCCACCACGCCCAGATCACCCAGGCCCGGTCGGCCGACGTCCTGAAGCAGCGACTGCATGCCGGGATCCTCGATCACGAGCCCACGAGACAAGTCGTCACGGGTATCAGACTCAGCACCTGCCGAGCTGTCCGACGTGACCTCCACGAGCTCTCGTACCGCCCGGTACTTCACCGTGTCCCCCGGGCGAATCAGGGCGGGTTCCTCGCGGTTCACGTCCCACAAGGGGGCGTTCGTGTGCCCGATCAGTTGCCAACCGCCCGGCGACCGCTGCGGATAAATGGCTGAGAACCGCCCCGCCAGCGCCACGGATCCGGCCGGAACCGCGGTGCGCGGCGACTCCCTGCGTGGCACCTCGAGTGGATCCCCGGGGGCCACGAGGTAGGCGAAACCCGGTGCGAAACCGCCGAACGCGGCGGTCCACTCGGTACCCGTGTGCGCCTCGATCACGCCGCGCTCGCCGAGCCCGGTCAGCTCACCCACTTCGGCCAGGTCCTCGCCGTTGTAGATCACGTCGATCTCAACGGTCTTGCCGGTCGCGGAGTCGGCCTGGTCAAGGTGAGCGGTGACGACGTCGCTCGCGGCCTGTCGCGCGGCCGCGTGCGTCGAGAAGCTCAGCAGGACCGTCTCCGCGGCGGCCAGCACGTCGAGCTGACCGGGGTAAGGGCGTGCGCTCAGCTGCGCGTGCCAGCGCATGACGTGATCCAGTGACGAACACTCGATCAGGAAATCGCGCGTTCCGGCCCAGCGGAGCGGAAGCTCCGATGCAGCTGAATCAGAGGGCCGACTCTGGGACGGCGAAGCGTCATGTCCGCCGGAGGCGTTCCGAATGCCGGACGGTGTCTGCTCAGCGGATCGGTCGCGCGAAGCGGATCCGTCCTGCGCGGAGGAGGTGTCCGGGCTCATGCGAACGACCGGATTTCCACGCCGGCTCGCTCCAGCCCGGCGCGGACGTCCGCGGCCATGGCGGCGGAGCCGGGGGTGTCACCGTGCACGCAGATGCTCTCGGCCTGAATGCGCACGGTGGAACCGTCCACGGCGGTCAGGGTGCCGTCCTCGGCCAAGCGGATCATGCGTTCCGTGACCTCCGCCGAATCATGCAGCACCGCGCCTTCTTCCCGGCGGGACACTAGCGTCCCCTCCGGCGTGTAGCCTCGGTCCGCGAACGCCTCGGCCACCGCGCGCAGCCCGGCCTGATCGGCCTTCTTCAGCGCCACGGATCCGGGCAACAGCAACAGCGGAAGGTCGCCGCCAAAGGCCTTGACCGCGTCGATCACGGCCTGGGCGTGAACCTCATGGTGCACGATCGTGTTGTAGAGGGCACCGTGCGGTTTCACGTACTTGATCTCGGTGCCCGCCGAGCGCGCCATGGCCTCGAGCGCGCCCATTTGGTAGAGCACGTCGTCCGCCAGCTCCTGCGGGGAGCAGTCCAGGAAACGCCTGCCGAAACCGGCCAGGTCCCGATACGCCACGTGCGCGCCCACGGTCACACCGGCGTCGACGGCGTCCCGGCACGTTTGCGCCATCACGCTCGGGTCGCCGGCGTGGAACCCGCACGCCACGTTGGCGGAGGAGACGGACCGGAAGATGGTGGCGTCGTCCCCCATGCTCCAGTTGCCGAACGACTCGCCCACGTCGCTGTTCAGATCGATGACCGTCATGCGTGACCTCCGTCTCATTGGTGAGTTCCAGGATGCCCCACGACGCAAGATTGTTCAACAATTTCACCGGAATTAGCCCAAATGCGACCAGTCCCGACGGGGTTAGTCGACCGAAGAGTGCCCTTGCCCACATCGGGAAACTTTCCGTGGAATAAATCTCGGATCGGGTGCATTATGTAGGTAGTTCAAATTTGAAAGACCAACGGAACGGGCCAGCGGGACTACCGCAGCGGCGTCGTCATCCAAGACACAGGAGGCAGTCATGCAACTCGGCATCTTCACCATCGGTGACGTCACCATGGACCCCACCACCGGCAAAACCCCCAGCGAGAATGAGCGCATCAAGCGACCGTCGAGATCGCCAAGAAGGCCGAAGAGCTGGGCATGGACGTGTTCGCGACCGGCCAGCACCACAACCCGCCGTTCGTGGCTCCGGCCAACCCGCCCATCCTCATGGCGCACGTGGCCGCGCAGACCAAGAACATTCAGCTGTCCACCGCAACCACCCTGATCACCACCACCGATCCGGTGCGCATTGCCGAGGATTACTCCTACGTGCAGCACTTGGCCGATGGCCGTGTGGATCTGACCATGGGCCGCGGTAACACCGGCCCCGTGTACCCCTGGTTCGGCAAGGACATCCGTCAGGGCATCCCGCTGGCCGTGGAGAACTACCAGTTGCTCTACCGCCTGTGGCACGAGGAGAACGTGGACTTCTCCGGTCGTTTCCGCACTCCGCTGCAGGGCTTCACCGCGACCCCGCGCCCGCTGGATGACGTGGCTCCGTTCGTGTGGCACGGCTCCATCCGCTCCCCAGAAATCCCGGAGCAGGCCGCGTTCTACGGTGACGGCTTCTTCCACAACAACATCTTCTGGAACAAGGAGCACACCGAGCGCATGGTGGACTTCTACCGTCAGCGCTACGAGTACTACGGTCACGGCTCCTACGACCAGGCGATCGTGGGCCTGGGCGGTCAGGTGTTCATCCGCAAGAACTCGCAGGACGCCAAGCGTGAGTTCCGCCCGTACTTCGACAACGCCCCGGTCTACGGCCACGGCCCGTCCATGGAGGATTTCACCTCGCAGACCCCGCTGACCGTGGGCTCGCCGCAGGAAGTCATCGAGCGGACCCTGTCCTTCCGTGACTACGCCGGTGACTACCAGCGTCAGCTGTTCCTCATGGACCACGCAGGCCTGCCGCTGAAGACCGTGCTCGAGCAGTTGGACCTGCTGGGCGAAGAGGTCTTCCCGGTGCTGCGCAAGGAATTCGACGCCCTGCGCCCGGCGCACGTGCCCGAAGCCCCGACCCACGAGTCCCTGGTGGCCCGTCACAAGGCCGGCAAGGACCCGATCCCCGGCGGCGACCCGGATTCCCAGGCAGCCAAGGATCGTGCCAAGCAGGCAGAAGCCGCTCAGCGCGACCACGAGAACTCCAAGTAATTTCACGCAGCAACAAGCAGTACGTAGAGAGAAGGACACCATGACTGATCGTTTGACCCTCGCGGTGGTGACCGCTGGGCTATCAGAAGACTCCACGACCACGCGCTTGGGTGAGGCGATCGCGAAGGCCGCGAGCGGCGTCGTCGAACAAGCTGGGCAGCACCTGGATATCAAGGTGATCTCGCTGCGCGACCTGGCCCACGGGCTGACCGACATGATGATCACGCACGTGGCCTCCCCGGCCGTGCAGGACGCGATCGACACCGTGCTCAACGCGGACGGCCTGGTTGCGGCCTCGCCCACGTACAAGGCGTCCTACTCGGGGCTGTTCAAGCAGTTCTTCGACGTGATCGATGAATCCGCGCTCGAGAACCTGCCCACCGTGATCGCCGCGACGGGTGGGTCGCCGCGCCACTCGCTCGTGCTCGACACGGCCATGCGGCCGCTGCTGAGCTACCTCAAGGCTCTCGTGTTGCCGCTGGGCATCTACGCGGCCTCCGAGGACTGGGGTCACGCTGACCTGCAGCGACGGATCGACCGCGTGGGCGCCTCGCTCGGCACCATGTTGCTCGCGGGTTCGCCGGGCGGTGCGTCCGGTTCGTTCGACGCCGACGCCGCTCGCCCCGGTCTGCGCCGCGAGGTCAAGGACGAGTTCAGTAACGTTCCCGACTTCGCGAGCCTGCTGGCCTCGGTGGGATCATGAGCGCCACGGTGACCTGTGCGTCCGAGCCGTCTGAGCCCGTAATGGGCCCGGACGGCGCGGGTGTCCATGACGTGTCGCGGAAGGACTGGGACGCGTGGCAGGTCTACTTCGAGACCACGGCTCAGCTCACCGCGCGCATCGAGGAACGGCTCAAGAACCACGGCTGCACGCTGATGGATTACCAGGTACTCCTGCTGCTCTACAACGCCCCGGAGCACTGCATGCGCATGGGTGAATTGGCGCACCGCATGGTGTTCTCGCCGTCGCGGTTGAGCTACCAAATCGGTGTGCTGGGCAAGCGCGGCTGGGTGGAACGTCGCCGTGTGGAGTGCGACGGTCGCGGCTGGGAAGCAGTCCTCACCACCGAAGGCTTGCGCGCCTTCCGTGAGCTCCGTCCCGCCCACGCCCGCGACGTTCAGGAGCTCTTCTTCTCAGCGCTCCAAGGCGACGACGCCGCCCGTCTGGCCGCACTGATGCGTCGCGTGAGCGGGTTGCTGGGTTAGTTCCGGCCCCCTGGAAGACCACCCGCCATCTGATGCCGCCTTACTGCGTAGTAGCCACCCCTACTCTGCAGTAAGGCGGCATCAGACGGTTCTGCTGTCAGGAGCCGAAATGCCGGCGACCGGCGCGCTCCGCGAAGTCATCCAGGGCGCTCACGACGGCGGGGACCACCCAGACTTTCTGGCCCCGTACTTTGATGGACCGCTCTTCTCGTAACAACCCGGCTTCGGTCAGTGAGTCCACCGTGCGGTAGGCGGTGGCTTTCGAAATGCCCGCGATGTTTTCCACCATTCCTGCCGTAAAGGCGGGTTCCGAACAGCACAATTCAGCAACCGCGCGCAGTGGCGAGGTGACGCGGCGTCGTGAATCCAGGACTTGCTCATGGAAGGCGCGGACGTCGTCGATCAGCTGATTTGCGTTAGCAAGCGACCCCAGAACCGCATTGGAGAAACAGTCCACGATGGACGCGGGGTTTCCGGCGCGGTAGTCGTTCAGAGCATTGATGTAGTCGTCGATGTCGTGCAGCAATCCCGAGGAAATGGGAATGTTGACATTTTGAACCGTCCCACGTGCGCGGAGCAGTGAGGATACGATGGCCCGCCCGGTTCGCCCGTTGCCATCGGTGAAGGGGTGGATGGTCTCGAACTGGGCATGAGCGATGGCTGCCTGAACGGTGGGATCCAAATCGCGACGGTGCAAGAAGTTGATCAAGTCCTCAATGGCCGCGGGAACGTGGGAGTACTCGGGCGCCACGTACGCAGCGGTGACCGGTGAATCTCCACCGATCCACACCCACTCGTTCCGACACTCACCTGCATCGCCCTGAACGCCCTCGGTCAACACGCGGTGCATGGTGAGAATGGCGTCGGAATCAAGGTGAGAGGCTGTGTCGATGGCAGCCCGCATTGCCTCTACATTGCGGGCGACCAGCTCTGCATTCCCGCCGATGTGTGCGCCCACGGCAGCCAGCGACAACTTGCGGGCGCGAACGGTCAGGTTCTCGATCTGGGAACTTGTCGCTGACTCACCTCGCAAGAGGACTGCGGCGAACGGCAGTGAGGCCAACCCTCCGGACTCGCGATCGAAAGCCACCATGGAGGCCGTTGCATTGTGTGCGGATGCGAGGGTGTCGTGAGAGAGATCGGGGGTCAGCGAGGAGATGTCGGGAACCACTGCGGCCTTGAAATTCCCGGTGTTCCGAATTCGCGCGCGACGAGATGCCATGGGGTCGCGGTGGACCCAACGGTGGGTTTCGTGGTCGATTGCGGGCCATTTAGTGGTGGGCATGAGGCTCCTTACTGAGACTGCTCAAAATAATTGTCTCAATAAGATCGTTATTGAGACAATCGTTGGATCTGGTCTCAATAAAGGTCTCTTGCAAGACTGTAGCCATGACGACTTCTCGCGGAACGCTTCCCTTGCACGGCCAAACCGCCCTGGTCACCGGGGTGTCACGACGCCGCGGGATCGGGTTCGCGGTGGCCCGCGCCTTCGCTCAGTTGGGCGCCAGCGTGTTCATCCACCACTACAGCCCGCACGACGAGGACCAGCCGTGGGGCGCGGACGATCTGAGCGGCGTCGTCGGCGAATTGCGGGCGGAACTCACGGAAGGTGCCGTGCTGGGCGAGATGAGCGCGGACCTGCAGGACACAGAGCAGATCCAGCCGCTCATCGACGCCGCGCACGCGCTCACCGGCTCTCTGGACATCCTGGTCTGCAACCAGGCGAAGAGTGGCGGGGACGGCTCCATTCTGAACATGACGCCGGAGGCTCTGGACGCTTTCTGGGACACCAACACTCGCTCCACCCTGTTGCTGACGAGGGCTTTCGCACTGCTCAAGACCGATGGGCCCAGGGGGGCCGCGAGGCCGGGCGATCGACTGCGTAGTGGGCACGGCAAGACATTCACCAAGCCGACAGGACGCGTGTTCTGGATGACGTCGGGCCAGGGTCACGGGCCGATGCGCGGCGAGGTCGCGTATGCCACGAGTAAGGCCGCGCTCGCGGGCGTCACCGCCACGGTGGCCGCGGAACTACTGGAGCTCGGCATCGTACTCAATACCGTGAATCCCGGCCCCGTGGACACCGGCTACCTCGCGCCGGACGCCACGGATCGCTCGCTCGAGGGCGTCCAGGAATTGCTGAACGCTCAACCGTTCGGCCGTTTCGGCGAACCCACCGATCCCGCCAAGCTGATCAGCTGGCTCGCCACGGACGACGGCGCCTGGATCGTCGGTCAGGTGCTCACCTCGGATGGCGGGTTCTACCTGGCGTGAGATTGGCTGATGGGTGGCGAACCATCTGATGCCGTCTTACTGCAGAGTAACCCGCTCTACTCTTCAGTAAGACGGCATGAAATGGCCGGGCGGATCAGTTGGCGGGTCGTGGCGCGCGCAAAGTCTTCACGGCCGCAACCGCCACGACCATCACCGCCACCAGGTACACCAACCCCAGCCCGGAGAAGCCGACCATGGCCAGGATCGGTCCGGCCAGCGCACCACCGGCGGCGCCGCACAAATTCATGACCAGATCCGAGGTTCCCTGCAGCCCGGGACGGTCCTGCACCGGCACGGATTCGGTGACCATGGTGGATCCCGCCACGGTGGATGCGGACCAGCCCAAACCCAGCAGGATCAGTGCCACCAGCACCAGGCTTTGACTTTCCGCCCCAAAGAATGTCAGCAGCAGGGAAACGGCAAACGTCGCCTGACCCAGAAGCACCGTCTGGGCGCGGCCGATTTTGTCTGCGAGCCAACCGAACACCGGGGACAGCGCGTACATCCCGGCCACGTGCAGGCTGATCGTGAGCCCCACGATGGACAGGGTGGCGCCGTGACTCGTCAGGTGCACCGGGGTCATGGACATCACCGCCACCATCACGGCGTGGGACAGAGCCACGACCAGCACGGCTCGGCGAGCGGCCGGAACCGAACGCAGGCTCCCAAACCCGCCGGTGGGACTGGGCTTGTTCTTGATCGATGTTCCCTGCGCCAGGGCGAGTTTGAGAGGGTCGGGTCGCAGCCCCAGAAAATAGACCGCGGCACCGAGGATTTGTGCGGCCATGGCGATGAGGAACCCCCCGGTGAACTGGGGAAGTCCAAGGGCGCGGCCCAGGAACTCACTGGGTTCGAAGAGGTTGGGCCCCACAACGGAACCAATTGTGGTGGACCATACGATCAATGACAGATCCCGGGCGCGAGTCTTCTTCAGGGCCAGGTCCGTAGCGGCAAAGCGAGACTGCAGGTTCAGCGCCATACCGGCTCCCTGTAACCCCATGCCGACCAACAGCAAGGGAAGAGACCCGAGCACCGCGGCCGTAATGATGACGGCCGCACCGAGAATCGCGACCAGCGCTCCGGTGGTCAGCGAGATCCGCCGCCCTCGCCGCTGTGCCAAGCGGGCCAACGGGATGGCCAGAATCGCAGCGCCCAAAGTGTTCATGGTGGCAGCCAGGCCGGACAGCGCACTCGACCCGGACACATCCGCGACCAGCAGGGCACCGAGGGCAAGCGTGGCACCCACGCCCAAGCCGCCCATGATCTGCCCGGTGGCGAGCACGATCAGGACCTTGCGTTGCAGTCGCTGCTGCTCGGGCGCGGTCAGTGCGCCGCTCGCAGAGCTGGAGGAATCCGTCATGCCTGCATCATGACCGATCACGGGTCGGCGCGCATCCTCTCGCACGGATCGATGTCACGAGCTCGGTGCTCGGCGTCACTGTCCGGTGAGGGGGTGGTCAGGAGCGCACAGTGAAGACCCGCTCGTGCCAGCCGAGGAACCGTTGGGGTCGGGGCGTGCACGCTCCGAGGTCTGCACCTGACCGTCCGCGTCCACCGCTCTGACCTCGGCGGTGTGGGAACCGGCAGGAAGATCGGTGACGCGCACGGACCACTGCCGCCAGGTGTCTTCGGACGGCACTGCGGCGAGAGTTGCGTCCATCCATTCCCCGCCGTCCACGCGCACCTGAACCGCGGTGATTCCCGTGTTTTGGGCCCACGCGCTGCCCGCGAGAGTCGTGTCGGGGTCCACCCTCGCGTTTTCTCGGGGGACGTCGATACGCGAGGACATCTTGATGGGCCCCTCCGCGGACCAACCCCGGGGCGTCCAGTAGCCTTCGGCCTGGTCAAAGCGGGTGACCTCGAGATCCACGAGCCATTTGGTCGCGGAGACGTACCCGTAGAGACCCGAAACCACCATGCGCACCGGATAGCCGTGCTCGAAGGGCAGCGGCTCTCCGTTCATGGTCACGGCAAGCATGGCGGTGCGGTTTTCGTCCATGAGGCGCTCAGGGGTGTCCCGGCCGTGAAACCGTCCTCGGATGTCGAGAGCACCATGTCCGCGTCCGGACTCGCTCCGGCCTCCGCGAGCACTTCTCGCAACGGCACACCGGTCCACACGGCGTTTCCCACGAGGTCACCGCCCACCTGATTGGACACGCACGCGAGCGTCACCGTGCGTTCGTGCAGCGGACGCCCGATGAGGTCGTCGAAGGTCAGCTCGATCTCCCGGTCCACCATCCCGTGGATGCGCAGCCGCCACTGGCTCACGTCGAGATGGGGGACGCTCAGCGCGGTGTCGATCCGGTAGAAGTCCTCGACGGGGGTCAACCACGGCTCGGTGCCGGCGACTGGCACCTGGGTCCCGGCGGGGATGGCCTCCCGAGCGACCGGGGCCGGAATGCTCAGCGCGGCGCGCATGTCGGGGACTTTCCGGGCCGCCGACGCGCCATCGCCCCACTGCGCCCGCGACCAGGCCCAGGGTCCAGGTGCTCCCGCGGACAGCTGGAGGAAGTTACGGCGATTC
>NZ_AJXN01000050.1 GCF_000286355.1 Kocuria atrinae C3-8
TGGCGAGCCCACCGGCGGTTGCCATCCCACCAGGACCACCCACGTGATGCGGCAGGGTGTCCTCTTTCAGGCTGCTGCCCATGCGCAACGTTCCCAGCGCGGACGGTCGCCGCACGAGCCGCCGGATCGTGGGCGTTGACGTGGCACGAGGGTTCGCCCTGCTGGGCATGGTCGCGGTACACACGCTGCCCGCCACCGCCGACGCCGCCGGCAACCCCACGTGGACATGGAGCCTCTTCGGAGGCAACGCGGCTGCCTTGTTCGCCGTCCTGGCGGGTGTCAGTCTCGCGTTCCTGACCGGCGGTCGAACGCCACGACGAGGCCGGGACGCCGCCCGGTCACGCGTCTCGCTGGCCGTGCGTGCGCTGCTGCTGTTCGGTGTGGGGTTGTCGCTGAATTTCTTGGAGATCCCGGCTTACAACATCCTGATCTACTACGGCTTGATGTTCCTGTTGGCCATCCCGTTCACCCTGATGTCCATCCGGTGGTTGCTGATCTCCGCGTTCACGTTCGCGGTGGCTTCACCGTTCCTCATGCAATGGTCGCTGGAGCGCATCCCGGCCCACGTGCATGCGAATCCGAACGCCATCGACCTGGTGAACGCACCGATCACCGTGCTCTCCGAGCTGTTCCTGACCGGCACGTATCCCGCGTTGCCCTGGATGACGTTCATCTGTCTGGGCATGGCATTGGGTCGCATGCCGTTGACGCGTGATCGGATCCAGGTGCTGTTAGTCGTCATCGGTGCGGTGGTCGCAGTGGTCGGCAAGGGCATTTCACTGCTCATGCTCTACCGCTTCGACCTGGAGTACGCGCTGATCGAGGCCACGCCGTGGATGACCAGCGACGACGTGTGGACCGCCCAGGTCTACGGCCCCGACCCGCAGCTACCCACCACCACATGGCAGTGGTTGTTGCTCTCGGGCCCGCACACCAACACGCCATTGGCTCTGATCGGTGCTGCGGGAATGGCCATGGTGGCTCTGGGCGTGTTCCTGATCGCGAGTCGAGCGATTGGCCGCTGGTTCACTCCGTTGGCCGCGATGGGGTCCATGACGTTGACGCTCTACGCGTCTCACCTGGTGTTCCTCACGTTCGTGGATGTCAGTTCCATGCCGTGGTTCTGGTACCTCGTGCAGATCGCGGTTGCGGCCCTCGTGGCCACCGCCTGGCAGCAGGCGCTGGGCAATGGACCACTGGAACGCCTGGTGACCAGGGCGTCCAAGGCCGTGGGCCTGGCAGTCGTGCGGAATCCGCAGGGATCCTAGCGATCCTTGGCCGGGTCCGCCGTCGGCTCGAGGGTCCCCAGCGGATCCTCGAGCCAGGCGACGGCCGCGTGTAAATGAGAACCGCGCCGGGTGCGCACTCCCGTGACGATCAGGTCGTCGGAGTGTCGCACCCGGTTCGCCGTTCCCACTTCGATCGACGACGGGTCGGTGGACAGGCCCGTGCCCCGGACCTTGAGAAGTGCTTCGAGCCGGACCCAGGCCTCGGTCACCGCGCGAGCGCGACGTCGTTCGGGCTCCCTCAAGAGGCGTGCCTGGTCCGCGGGGTGCAGCACCCGCACGAGCGATTCGGCTTGGTCCGCACTCTGCCGACTTTCCAGGTCCACGCCAACGGGGCGATTCGCCATGACGATCGCAATGTGTCCGGGCGTTCGTGCCAGCGAGTAGTGGACGTAACCATCGGAATTGTGTCCGGCGCGGCCCGGATGGTGGCGGGACCGGGAGCACCGGTGGTGGAATTCCGTGGCAGATCCACGACCTCGGGCGGACAGTCCAAGCGGAGTGCCAGGAGTCGACGTAACACCACCCGGGAGACCAAGAATTCTCGGTGCTGGATTTCGTCGTGGAGCTTACGGGCGCGAGCGAGTTCGTCCTCCGCGAGCCATCCCGTCGACGTCGAGGCCCAGTCACGCACCTCGGCCAAGGTCACCAGATACAGGTCCACATCCTGTGGCGCACCCCCCACTCGCCGACGCCGCTCGGTCCAGTCCGGCTCGGCGGGATCACCCAAGTGCACGGTCTCGTTTTTCACTGGTCGGACGACACACCGCTCGCGTCGGGTTCCCGCAGGGCAGCGTGCAGCAGCTCGGCCTGATCGAAGATCGCGTGATGGCCACCCTGCAAGCGGAGAGTTTTCACCGGCCCGTGGGTGTATCGATTCCAGAACTCGACGTCATGCGCGGGTGCCGTGGTGTCTCCGTCCGCGGCCACTGTCAGCAGGGGCGTGTTCAGCATGGGCGCCTCTCGGTCATGACCGAGGGATGCGGTCAGATCGGCTCGTAGGGGGTCCAGCACCATGGAACGCATTCCCGGGTCTTCCAGCAGTTCCGCGGGAGTGCCACCCAGGTCCACGAGCCAATCGATCAGCGACTGTTCGTCGTGAAGTGCTGCGGCCAACTCCGGGCTCGGATCCGGTGGCGGAACCTTGGCGGAGACCACCACACGGCGAACGCGTCCCGGGCGTCCATGTTCCATACGGGCCACGAACTCGGCGGCCAGCAGGCACCGAAGGAGTGCCCGAGAATATCGGTGGGCAGATCGTCGGCATCCAGTACTGGTAGTAGCACCTCGACGGCTTCGTCCAACACCTCAGCCACGGAAGTCAAGACCGGTTCCGCCATGCGCGCCTCACGCCCGGGCCTTCGATGGGCGAGGACTTCGACGTCGTCGGCGGCCAGTGACCGCCCCGTCAACCCGCCCGCACCAGCGTGGGGAAAGAAGACGAGACGGCGCTGCGGATGACCGCCGGGAGTTACCCAGCGGGCCAGAACGTTGTGGGTAGCCATACTCGGCACGCTAGCACCGCCCCGAACTAAATACACCGGGATGACCGAGACCCTTCCGGGGGATCCAGGGCGCGTTCAGCGGCGCGGAAGGATCACGATCAGCGGTCGGGATGAGCCGTCAACGAGGAGTATGCGTGTGTCAGGAGTCCGTTCAATCCACCGTCTCGCATGGCACGGCGCTGTCGTTCGGCCCCGGTTCCGTGCGACAGCATGCGCTCCAGGCCTCGCTGCACCACTGACTGGTCTTCGGGTCCTTCGAAGTAGGGCTGGAGCCGCTCCAGTGTTTCGCGGACCAGGTCGTCCGCGGGCTTCTGAGTTCCCGTGGCGGGATCCATGAGGGAACCCGACAGACCGAATTTCGCGGACTGCCACACGGCGATTTCCAACACTTCGGGTTGAATGTGCGCAACCACCGGGGCGTCCAGGGCCATGCGGGACAGAGCGCGGATGAACAGGGCGATGACCACAGCGTCGTTGGCTTCGAGCTGTACGTCGCACGCTCTGATCTCTATGGTGCCGTGAGCAAACGAGATGCGTGTGAGCCACGCGAGGGTGCTGGGGCTCTCGACCACATCGAAGTGTAGGAGGGCATCCAGCCGGGCCTGGTAGTCGGCCAGGTTATCGAACTGCGGTGGAATGCCGTTGGCCATCCAGCGTCGGTAGTGAATGGACCGCCACGAGGCGAATCCGCTGTCGGAACCGCGCCACATGGGTGAATTGGCACCCAAAGCGACCACGAGCGGCAGCCAGGGGCGCAGACCATTGAGGACTCGAACGCCGTCCTCCAGGGAGTCCAACCCGATATGCACGTGCATGCCGTTGAGGTATTGATCGGCGGCGATGGCCGGGGTCATCCCCGCCAACTGGTGATAGCGCTCGCCGGGGGTGACCTGGGCGGCCGCCAACGCGATGTCGGGCGCGGTACCCGTGGCGGCGGCGTCATAGCCCATGGAACCGGCGACCGAGGCGAGCTCGCGGCGGAAGCTCAACAGGGAGTCCAGAGCAGTGGCGGGGTCACTGTAAACGGGGGAGGTGTGCTCGAGTTGGCACGTGAGCCATTCCGGCGTGGCCTTGCCGCCGCCGGCGGTGATACCCAGCAATGCTTCCGCCTGCTGCGGCGCGGGTGTTGCGGGCAACCGGGTCCCGCGATCGATCAGGAGGAATTCCTCCTCGATACCAAATGTGGTCACGACTTGTAGCCCCACAATCTCCCGATAGCGGCTCAACAACGGATGAAGGATCGATCCACATTCTAGCGCCTGGCTATCAGTCGACTGATGGAATATTACTCCGCGACACGCTCGTGACCCCGCGGGTCTCGACAATCGAGGCGCGGTGGGGCAACGTCGGGGACACCCGGTTCACTGCCGTCCCGAGGCATGCACTTTCCATCGGAAGGATCGGTACCCGCAGATGCGCATCTCCGAAAATCTGCCCAATCTGTTCACCGCCACTCGACTCGTAGCCACCGTTCCACTGGTGCGTCGCATTCGTGGCGGGCAGACCGGGCCGGGAACCGCGGTGGGCGTTGCCACGTGGGCGGCCACGGACTGGATCGACGGTACCTTGGCCCGGCGCATGCACTGGGAATCCACGATCGGCAAGGCACTGGATCCCCTCGCGGATCGCGCGGGGATCTCTGCCATTGCGTGGAGCCTCGCGAAAGTGGGGGAGTTGCCCCGGCGCGTTCCTATCACGGTGTTGATCATGGACCTCGCCACCGGAGTGCTGACGTCCAAAGCCGCCTACCGTGGGCAACTCAAGGTTTCCTACCTGGGAAAGGTCCGGAGCGCGATCTTGTTCGTTGCCTTGGTGACGGCCGCTGCGGGTCCCCGGCGACGTGGCCGCTTGGGACGGCTTACGCACGCGCTGGCCGATCTCGGAGCGGTGCTGCACGTTGTGGCCGGTATCAGTTACATCCGTGCGGCACATCTGGCAGTCGCTCGCACCGTCGCCATTGACTCGATATCACAAGGGGTCATACTTGTAAATAGGGATTCATCTCGGGTCCCACCAGCCCTCTGGAGGGCATCATGACCAAAGCAGCCATCACACTCACCACTGGCCTCGAGGACGCGGAGAAGGTGACGGTGGCTTTCCTGGTCGCCGTCGGTGCCGCAGAATCCGGCCGAGACACACTCATTTTCCTGACCAAAGAATCGGTCCGCTTGGCCGTCACCGGTTTCACCAAGGGCACCGCCTGCGAAGGTGCCCACCACTGCCCGACCTCATGGATCGTTTCGCCCACGCCGGCGGGCACTACATCGCGTGCGGGATCTGCGTGAAAGCCAAGGGCGTTGATCCGGATTCACTCGTCGACAACGCAGAAGTCGCCGGAACCGTCCAACTGTGGGAATGGATCGGAGATGATTGCACTGCCACGTTCAGTTTCTGAGCGGATTGTTCCTGTGGAGTCCCGCCCCGCGATCTGCGGTGCGGGACTCGTCCGTTGAGGGGGCACCTACGCTTGATGCATGGGCGCGTGGGAAACCGAAACGGGTGTAGTGAAGCTGCCGGATGGGCGAGTTGTGCGCGGGACCGGAGTGCGGCGTCGTCGGGGTGGGGTAGAGGCACCAGAATTCGCGGTGTACCTGCTGGGGAAGGACCCCCGCATCGAGACCTGGCCCAATCGCTGGGTGAAGTGGCCCGAATTCCGCACACCCGCCCACACCCTCGATGCCCTCGCGGCACTGCGCGAAGCCCACGAACGGGCGTTGACCGAGCGCGTGGAGATCGCGTGCGGCGGGGGAGTCGGCCGCACGGGAACGGCTATCGCGCTGCTCGCCGTCATGAGCGGGGTGGCCGCCGACGACGCTCTGGCATGGGTCCGCGCGCACTATCACCCGCGTGCCGTGGAGACTCGCGGTCAGAAGCGATGGCTCAGGGATGCCGCGAGGTCGGTGCACAGCGGATGAATGGTCTTGCTCGACGCCTACTCCTGGCGCTACCGATCCTCACCTCGGCGCTGGTCATCGCCTGGCTGCTGTCTCCCCGCTTCATGGATGGCCTGATCTGTGTCCTCGTGACCGTGATCGGAGCTGCGCGGAGCCTGTTGCGTCGCGATTCATGGACCCGCGCGGACGACCTGACCACGCTGCGGCTCGGATTCATCGTGATCGTCACGGCGTTGTTTCTGACCGATGACGGTCAGGGATTCACCTGGACCGCCGTGGTGCTGGGCGGGGCGGCCCTGGCCATGGACGGCCTGGACGGGAAGATTGCCCGTGGCGCCGGCAGTACCCGCGCCGGTGGTCTGTACGACGAGACCGTGGACGCGCTGTTCATCCTCATTCTGTCCGTGGGACTCGTTCCCCTGTGGGGTCCCTGGTGTTTGATCCCGGGGCTGATGTACTACGCGTTCCATCTGATGGGTGCGTTCCGGCCGACTTGGCGGAGACAGCTTCCGAAATCTCTGAGCCGCAGGGTCATTGCGGCAGCCCAGGGCATTCTCCTGCTCGCTGCCGGTACGCCGATTGCGGTGGCTATCCCGGCCTTCGGGGTGCTGTGCGTGGCCGCCGCGGTGGTGTCGGTGCTGTATTCGTTCGGGCGGGACATCGTGTGGCTGGAGCGCCACGCCGCTCTGTCGGGTGACTGAGTCGAACTGCGACACTGCCGCGCCCGTGAATTATCCCGTGGCCCGTCCGGCAGCGTGCTGACCATAGACTGAATCGCATGCATCAGCCAGAACAGGATCACGCTCTTCTGCTCGAGTCACGGACCGTGCTGCCGACCGATCACGGAGTCTTCACCACGTGCGCCTACACCTTTGGGGACGTCACACATGTGGCCATGCTGATGGGGGATCCGGCACAGGCCGAGGCGCCCATCGTGCGGATGCACAGTGAATGCCTCACCGGCGACACCCTCGGCTCGCACCGCTGCGACTGTGGCGACCAGTTGGAGGCTGCGCTGCAGGCCATCGCCGCCGAGGGCACGGGCATCCTGTTGTACCTGCGAGGTCATGAGGGTCGTGGCATCGGGTTGGCGGCCAAGCTCCGCGCGTACGCCCTACAGGATGAGGGCATGGACACGGTGGATGCCAACAGGGCGCTGGGTCTGCCGGATGATGCCCGGGATTACACCGCGGCCGCAGAAATGCTGCGACACCTGGGGAGCCCCACGGTCCGTTTGTTGTCCTCCAACCCGGCCAAGGCGGAGGCGCTCACCAGCCTGGGTATTACTGTGGCGGACCGCGTGGTGCTGCCGGTGCTGGACCGGCCCGAGAACTCTCATTACTTGCAGACCAAGCGGCAGCGTATGCGCCATGATCCACTGGCGGGTCGCGTGGCAGTGGAAGAAGACACCTTCCCCGTGTACCGAACCTTGGCTGAGCATTCGGAGGTCATCGCACAGCTGGCTCAGAGCGCGGACGGTTTCATCGCGGCTCGTGGCGGGGACGCGGAATTCGTGTCCGGCGAGGCGGATCGCACCCACCTGCATCATCTCCGTGCGGCCGTGGAGGCGGTGCTCGTGGGAGCCACCACGGTCACCCGGGACAACCCACAGCTCACGGTCCGAGCGGTCGAGGGCGAGAATCCCGTGCGCGTTCTACTGGACCCTCGCGCCCGGATTCCGGTGACCAGCCGCGTGCTGCAGTCCCCGGATGCTCGGACGTTGTGGCTGGTCGGCCAGGACGCGGAGGTCCCAACCGAGGTCGGCGAGCATGTGGAGGTCGTTCGGCTTCCCGAGGGCACGACCCAAACCTCCGGCGAACAAGTATCGGGCGGGAAGGACGGCCCCGCGGGCACCTCGGTGGACCCGGCGGCAGTCTTGCGCGTGGTGCGTGAACACGTGAGCGGTTCGATCTTGGTCGAGGGCGGCGGCAAATCGGTCTCCGCCTTCCTGTCCGCCGGGTTGCTGGATCGGTTGTTCCTGACCGTGGCACCCGTATTGATCGGAGACGGTGTGCCCGGTGTGCGCTTCGAAGGGTCGGCCGTGATGGGTGAGGCGCTGCGCGCACCGTTCCGCCGCTACACGTTCGAGGACGATGTCTGCACCGAATTCGTGCTCAGCGAGGCAGCGAGAGAGCACGACGCCACGTACCCCAGGCCAGGACAGCGGCACCAGGGAGCGTAGATACCACGGCGAGCAGGCCGTACCCGATGGCGGCGGTCACCGCCTGATCCGCGGGAGCTCCCAAGCAGGGGCCAGCGCACCGACCGAGAACTCTCGAACTCCCCAGCCTCCGACTCCCACCGGAACACTCATGGACGCCAATCCCACGGTCGCAACCGGTGCATGAACCGGCCCGCCCAATTGGGCCATGGCCAGCAGGAACAGCGCAATGAGGGTGACCACGCTCAGCGCCGAGGAACTCCACACGATGACGTGGTCACGGGCCGGCACCCCGCGCAGGCACACGATCGCAGCGGCGAAAAACACCGTGGCGGCAACCGCGGCGACAACGGCCACCGACCGAAGCGCTCCGCCCGTCTCGGCGCTCACCGCCAGCACGATGGCCGTGGCCATGAACAGACAAGCGGTGGCGCTGAGCCGTTCTGCACCCACGGCCAGCAGGGGAGACCACCAACGCCGTCGCCCCCGATTGCGGTACACGGCAACCCGGGCGGCATCCCCACCCAGTCCGCCGGGTAGGAGCATGTTGCCGAAAGCTGAGGCGTAGCAGTCAGCCCAGGCCCGGCGGAAACCGAGCGTGATCTGCTGCTGTGACGCCAAGACCTTCCAGCGGATCGCCTGGGTCAGAGCCACGATCAATCCGGCGAGCAGCGCCGCGGCAATGGTCAGTGGGGAAAACACCTGACCACCGGCCAACAGTGCCTGGGTCCCGACTGCGCGCGCTGTCAGCCACAGCAGCACAACGGTGACCGCGATCATCGCGGCCCGCCGCACCCAGGGTTTCTTCACGGGACTATTCGCCGCGGCGGGCGTCCACGAGCACGTCGAGATGGTCCACGGTCACGTTCAGATTCTCTGCAATCTGCCTGTTCCTGGTCTCCAACCAGTCCATGGCCTCAGCCTCGGAATCCGGCTCGGCTTCGATGATGGCCGCCACTCGTTCGGTCAGAAACCGACGGATGAACTCCGCATCTTGAGGCCCACTCAACTGCCAGGGACTGTTGCCGCGGGTCGCAGGACCCCACGTTCTCGTGCGGTACGCAGCATGACGTGGCCGCCGTCCGCACCGAGTTTGCCGTCCCATCGCTGGTGGTCGGCGAAGGCCTGGGCGAGCCACTCATCCCGCGGGTCGGGCGGGGTCAGGTGCCAGTCCGCGGTGATGCTCAACAAGAACAATCCCAGACCTTGGTAGGTGTCCAGCGTGGTCAGGATGGCATCCACATCGTCCTGGGTGAGCACGTCCAACACTGCGCTGCAGGTGAGCAGCAGGGTGCCCGGCGCGGGATGCTCCGGTAGGTGTTCACCCAGGGCAGTTGGCAGCTCAGACAACCGGGTCACGATGGTGTCGGCCTCCCCGACATGCTGCGTTGCGATCTCCAGCGACGGCTCATGAGCATCCACGAGCAGCCACTGAATAGTGCGACCGGGTAGCCGAGGCGTCAGATGCTCGCGGAACCAGGCCGCTGACTTTCCGGTGCCGGCCCCGAGATCCACAATCGTCAGCCGACTCTGCCCGCTGGGGTCCGTGTCCAGCAAGGCCTTCGCGGCACGGTCCAGTAGGGGCAGGGACTGTTGTCGAGCGGCGTCGTCGAAAGGAACGCGAGCTTCGAGCCAATCCTGGGCGGCTCCGATCATGTCGGGTTCCTTTCGGTTGCGAGGTCGGCTGCGGCGGGGGCTTCACACGAAGCCACAGCGGCGAGCACCGTGCGGGCGGTGTCTCCCCAGGTGCGTAGCCCTGGTCGAAGCCTCGCGGCCTCATCGCGCAATGACCCGCGGTGCTCAGCGTCCTTCAGCCACTGTGTCAGCGCGGCAACCCACTGTTCTTCCACCAGGGGAAGGGCCAAGCCTGCCGCGAGCGCTTCTTCAGCTCCCGTCCCCGCGGAGACCAGTGCGGGGATCGCTGCGGACGCCGCCTCCGTGACGACCATCCCGTAGGTCTCGCGGTGCGAGGGCAACAGCAGAAGATCCGACGCGGCCAAGAGGGCGTCGACGGCCTGTGAATCCAATTCACCGGCCATGGTCACGGTTCCTGACGGCAGCTCCGCGCACGCACGGCGCAAGTGCTCCGCATATTCCGGATCGGTCGGGGGACCGGCAAACGTGCAGTGGCACCCGTCCACACCCGTCTCCGCGAGTGCGACCAGCACGCGCGCGAGGAACAGCTGATTCTTGTTCTCCTCCACGGCACCGATACACACCAGGCGGGAGCCGGTCTCGGTGCCGCGGCCGGTTCGCGCTTCGTCACGCCGGGTGCGGCCGCGGTGGCGTCCACGCCGTACAGACTGCGCACTTGATCGGTCGCATGGCTGCTGGTCGTGACGACGGCGCTCGCGGCCGTCAGATTCGCGCGCTCGCGGTCCCGCGCGGCCGGGTTGGCGACGGCCAGGGGAGCGTGGACGAGTTGGATGAGCGGTACTGCAAGATCGAGTGGTTCCTTCAGACTGCAGCCGATCAGACCGTCCACGATGACCGGCTCATCGAACTGTGCGGCAAGGTGACGCAGCGCGGCGTCGTCCTGGGCGGACGGATCCGGCCACGCCCCGGGAAGGGCGTGTCGCGTGATGGCACCGTCTGCGGCGTCGGCCACGGCGCGGTTGTAGCGGAGGCCGCCGCTGACGCGTCCGAGATCCGGCTCGATCAGTATGGTCACGGCGTCCGGGGACTGTGTAGGCGACCTTGGCGCGGGGGTTCTCAGTAAGAGTCACGGTGATTCCGACATCCGGTTGATCGCTCAGGGAGTCCGCGAGCCGCTGACCGATGTAGTGCGCGGCGGCCTCGGTGGTGGAGAGCTTGCCGGCGAAGGCGGGGTGCTCGTCCAGGTTCGCGTAGCGCAGCGGGGACAGTGCCTCGTCGAGCATCTCCATGGCCTGGCCGATGTCCAGGACCACCGCGTGCTCGTCCAGCTCGGCGCGGGTGAACGTGGCCTCCACCGTGAGGGTGGCGCCGTGCATTCCCTGGGCCGGGCCGAAGAATTCGTCGGGCAGGCTGTGGGCGATCATCACGTGGTCGTTGACGGTGAGGCTGTACATGGTTCTCCTGCTCGGGTGGATGGGGCTGGTCTGTGCGTGGGTGTCTACGGGGCGTCAGTAGGTCAGTACGTGGCAGAGGGTGGTGCGGGCCAGGTCGGTGTCTCCGGTGATCGCGTCCATCACCCGGGGCAGGTCTTGGCGGGGAGATTCGCCAGTGAGTAGCGCGTCGAAACGATCATCGCGCAGGGCACGGAGCGCGGTCTGGAGCCGCTGGGCGCGAGTGCGGCGCGCTCGCCGTCCCTCAGCGACCTGACCCACCTGGCTGGCCACGATGGACAGTCGACGGGCGTGGAAATCGGCGCCCAACGGGACCGTGGGAGCGCGGGAACCGAACCACGAGGCCTCGACCACCGTGCCGTCGTCGCCGGTGATCTCCAGGCGCGTGCCAGACCAGGTTCGGTGCCGGAGGTGTGAATGACGATGTCGTTGTCCGAGGATGCCTCGCTTGGATCTACGGCGGTGAGGCCCAGAGTTTCTAGAAGGCGACGGCGGTCAGGATTGGTTTCGAGTACTTCAAGGCGGTCCAGCGCCATGCCGGAGGCGAGCAGCGCGGTGGCTGTGCCGATCATGCCCGCACCGATCACGGCGACCCGGTCCGCGATGCGCGGCGGCTCTTGCCAGAGGATGTTGAGTCCGGTTTCGGCCGCGCCGGCGAGTAGTGCGCGGTGGTCGGGAACGTGGTCCGGTATGCGTTGCACATCCTCCGTGGTGACCACGTGGTGCGTGTGGTGAGGCAGCAGGCCGAATACCCGCGCGCCGAGCCAGTCGGCGGGGCCTTCATCGACCACTCCCACGCCCAGATAGCCGTAGGACACGGGGAAGGGGAAGTCACCCAGCTGTTGCGGGGCCCTCATGAGGTGCGCGATGGTCTCGGGGATCTTTCCGGTGTGGACCAGGGTCTCCGTGCCACGGGAAACCGCCGTTGCCACGGAACGAACCCTCAGTTCACCCGCGGCGACGTCAGCGTGGGGTTCGAGCACCTCCCGCCACGTGCCCTTGCCTGCCGATTCCGTCCAGTACTGCCAGCCCATGGATTCCACCCTATCTTTAGGGGATAGGACCCCGTCCACGCGTGACGACTGATGATGGCGAAGGTGAGGACTAATGCTGAGACATGGGAAAACACTAAACCGTATTACTCAAGAGTAAGTTGAAGAGTTTCCTAAGGCACACGCTGGCCCTCCCTCAAGCGTCACCAACTATGGGGTAGCGTGACCAGGGTCCGGTCCGGAATGATTGCTTTTGAATACTTTGGGTTGAAGATCTGAGCAGTCTCAGTGACGTGGCGCATAACTGTATGGGTTGAGGGTTGAACGGCCGCTGAGGCATGAGTGCAACGACTCAGCTTGTCCTGACATGGGGGTGTCCTTTTTGGCAATAGATTCGACATTGAACGGCGACTGGTCCATCGACCCGTCGCACTCGCGTTTCGGGTTTTCCACCCGCCACGCGATGGTGACTCGTGTGCGCGGTGCTTTCAACGAGGTTGAAGGCCACGCTCACCTGGACACCGACAACTGGGACAATTCCACGGTGGAGGTCCGGCTCAAGGTCCAGAGCGTGGACACCCGCAACAATCAGCGTGATCAGCACTTGCGCAGCTCTGACTTCTTCGACGCGGAGAACCACCCGGAGATCGTCTTCAAGTCCACCGGTTTGGACGAGGTGGACGAGTCGCAGTTCATCATTTCGGGCGACCTGACCATCCGAGGCATCACACGCCCCATCACCATCCCCATGGAGCTCCTGGGCATCGACACCGATCCCACCGGTGGTCTGCGCGCAGGCCTCGAAGGCGGGCGCCGCATCGACCGCAAGGACTGGGGCGTTTCCTGGAACACCCCCTTGGACTCCGGTGGAGTCCTGGTCAGTGACAAGATCAGCCTGGAATTCGAGCTGTCACTGATCAAGGATCAGTAATTCCGCAAGACTTCTCGCTGGGAGCTCCTCGTCCGAACGGGCGAGGAGCTTCTTGCATATCCGGGGCTGATCCAGGTCCGCGACGCATGAACGAGTGAACTAGCCTGGATCGAGTGATCCAGTGGCTCGAGCGACATCAAGTTGCGCTGTATGTGGCGTCCATCGCCGGTGCCGTGATCGTGGGTCTGACAGTGCCCGCGATTGCCGCTCCTGCGGAGTCTCTGATCAACCCGTCCTCGCGCTGCTGCTCTATGCGACCTTCCTGGGTATCCCGTTCACCCGGCTGGGTGCCGTATTGCGGGACTGGAAATTCCTGCGGTCCACGCTGTGGCTCAATTTCGTACTGGCGCCGGTGGTGGTGTTCGAGCTGTCGCGTTTTGTCACCCATGATCAGGCCTTGCTCGCCGGAGTTCTCCTGGTACTGCTGTGCCCGTGCGTGGACTACGTCATGGTCTTCACGGGCCTGGCCGGTGGCGCCCACGACCGTCTCCTTGCAGCCTCGCCCGTTCTCATGCTCGTGCAGATGCTGCTCCTGCCGGTCTACTTGTGGTTGATGGCCGGTGCGGATGTGGTCTCGGTCGTGGAGATCGAACCGTTCGTCGAGGCCTTCGTTCTGCTGATCGTGCTGCCGCTCGCAGCCGCAATTCTGACTCAACTGGCAGCACGCACTCGCGTCGGCCGTGTTCTGGAGGCCAGTGCCATGGCCGCGATGGTGCCGCTCATGATGCTCACGCTCGCCGTGGTGGTCGCTTCCCAAATCGCCGGGGTCGGCGCGCAGCTAGCAGCCCTGCTGGTGGTGATCCCGCTGTTTGTCGCGTTCGCGCTCATCATGTTCGGTTTGGGCCAGTGGGTGGGACGGCGCGGCGGGTACGACGTCGCCGCGAGACGCGCGCTCGTTTTCTCCGGTGTCACGCGCAATTCCCTGGTGATTCTGCCCTTGGCTCTTGCGCTGCCCGCGGCCATGGGGCTTGCGCCGTTGGTCGTGGTCACGCAGACCCTGGTGGAACTGCTGGTCATGGTGACCATGGTTCGAGTGGTGCCCAGACTCATCCGTTCCTGAGTAGCGGTATCCAGCGGAGCAATTCGGGTCGTGTGAGCTGGGGGATCGACACCGACATTTTCCCTGAATTTTCCGAACCACCTCTTGACGCACCCAAAAAGTGAATCTAGATTCACTAGTAATGAATACAGATTCACTCACTCAAGTTTCCGGTGCCGAACCCGTCGAGGCGGCCCGCGACGCAAGGACGCGAGCGCGGCGTCGTCAATTGCTGGCGGCCGCCGTGAAGGTGCTGCAGGGCAAGGGCAGCGAGCAGATGTCCATGCAGAGCGTCGCGCAGGAGGCTGGCGTGAGCGTGGGCCTGATCTACCGGTACTTCGCGAGCAAGGAGGAAGTGCTGCGCAGCGTGATCGTGGGGGTGCTCGAGGACATCGAGGCTCGTGTACCCGCGGCGATTCTCGCGGCGGGTGCTGATCCGGTCGATCGAGTGGCCGCCGGATTCGACGCCTATTGCCGCGTGATCGCCGAGAACAGCGAGGCCGCCGTGATCACCTACCGCGAGAGCAGCAGGCTGTCGGCCGAGAACCGGAAGGTCATCAAGGACCTGGAAATGGCCTCCGTGAAACCCCTGAGCCAAGCAACGCAGGACGCTGTGGACGCCGGTCTGTTCGCCCCCGTGGACGTGGATCTGTTCGCCTACAACCTGGTGCTCCTCGCCCACGGCTGGGCCCTGAAGTCTTGGTACTTCCAACCCCAGCACACCGTGGACAGCTACATCTCCGGCCAACTGGCGCTCGTCCTGTCCGCCGCGCTGGCCCCCGAACATCACACCGAGTACTCCCGCTACCTCACCGCGAAAGAGGACTGAAACATGACCGCAGAAACCGCCGCACCCGCAACTCCCGAGTTCGAGGACATCCGCTACGAGATCGACGGCCCCACCGCCGTGATCACCATGAACCGGCCGCAGCGCTACAACGCGTTCCGCGCGCAGACCGTGCACGAGTTGATCACGGCGTTCCGCCTGGCCTGGGCAGACCGCAAGGTGCAAGCCGTGATCCTCACCGGCGCGGGGGAGAAGGCGTTCTGCACCGGCGGTGACGTCAAGCAGCGCGCCGAAACCGGTGACTACGGACCGTCCCCGTCGGGCATGTTCGAGATCGGCAACCTGCACAAGACCATCCGGGACATTCCCAAGCCCGTGATCGCCGCGGTCAACGGCCTGGCGATCGGCGGCGGTCACGTGCTGCACGTGATCTGCGACCTGACGATCGCGTCATCCACCGCCCGGTTCGGACAGTCCGGCCCCAAGGTGGGCTCGTTCGACGCCGGCTTCGGTTCCGCCTACCTGGCCCGCGTGGTGGGGGAGAAGCGCGCCCGCGAGATCTGGTACCTGTGCCGCCAGTACGACGCCGCCACCGCCGAACGCTGGGGACTGGTCAACACCGTGGTGGAACCGGATCAGCTGTTGGACGAGGCCAAGTCCTGGGCGGCAGAAATCGCGGAGAAGTCACCCACGGCGCTGCGCTTCCTCAAACAGTCCTTCAACGCGGACACCGACCACCAAGCGGGACTGTCCAACCTGGCGATGTCCGGACTGGACCTGTTCACCGAATCCCCGGAGGGCCAGGAGGGCGCGGCAGCCTTCGCTGAGAAGCGCATGCCCGACTTCAACAGCCACGTGATCAGCCATTGATCCTCGCCGCCTCGGGGATGACCGCGGCGCCCAGCGCCACCGCCCCACGAAACACAGCCGTACGTCAGACACAGGAGTCCGAACCATGGAGATGACCCTCAGCCCGGCCCAGGAAGAATTGGTGGCCGCCGCCGGCGGTCTCCAGGAGAAACTGGCCGCCGGGTACCGCGAGCGCGAAACCGTTCGACGGATCGAACCGGAACTACGCCGTGAAATCGGCGCGCTGGGTCTGATCGGACCGGAGCTGCCGTCCGAGTACGGTGGCCGTGACCTGCCGCGATTGACCTCCGGGTTGATCGTGGAACAGATCGCCCGCGGGGATTTCAACGTGGGATACCTGCAGGTCGTGGGCTCACTGGTGGGTCAGATCCTGGCCAGCAATGCCACCCCGGAAACCGCCCGGAAGTACGTTCCGCGCATCACGAGCGGCGAGGGCATCGTGGGAATCGGACTGTCCGAACCGGAAGCCGGCTCGGACGCCGGCAATCCGAAGATGACCGCTCGCAAGGACGGCGACTCCTGGGTCATCAACGGCGTGAAGTCCATGTCCTTCGCAACCCAGGCGGAAGCACCGTGATTTTCGCCCGCACGGATCCCGACGCCGGTCGCGGCCGCGGCATCAGCGCGTTCGTCATTGACCTGGACAGCCCCGGCGTGCGGATCGAACCGGTCGAGGACACCGGCACCCGGGCCGTGGAACGTGGTTTGATCCACTGCGAGGGTGTGCGCGTACCCGCCGCACACCTGTTGGGCAACGAGGGTGCCGGTTTCACCCAGGTGATGCAGGGCTTCGACTTCTCCCGTGCGCTCATCGGCTTGCAATGCCTGGGCACCGCGGAGGTCACGGTCGAGGAAACCTGGGATTATGTGAGTCACCGCGAGGCCTTCGACCAACCCCTCTCCAAGTTCCAGGCGTCTCTTTCCCGCTCGCGGAAGCGGAAACCCAGCTCACCGCCGCGCGGCTCTTGTGCTTGCGGACCCTCCACCTGAAGGACACGGGGCAGAACCACACCAAGGAAGCCGCCATGTGTAAGTGGTGGGCCCCCAAGGTCGCCCACGATGCCATCACCCAGTGCCTGTTGCTGCACGGCCAGTTCGGTTACCGCACGGACAAGCCCATTGAACAGCGCATGCGTGACGTGCTCGGTCTCCAGATCGGGGACGGCACCGCTCAGATCATGAAGCTCATCATCGCCCGTCAATCCGCCGGCCGACAGTTCGCCCCGTAAACCGGGCCCCACCGATTCGCACCGAGGAAAGGACCTCACACCATGACCGCTCAGACTTCAGAATCCACTGCCACCCGCGTGGCCATCGTGACCGGCGCCGGCCAGGGGATCGGCGCGGCCATCGCCGAGCGCCTCGCCCAGGACGGGCTGCGCGTGGTCATCGCCGATCTCAACGAAGAGACGGCCACCGCCACCGCCGACCGCATCGGCGACCAGGCCATGGGGGTGCGCGCCGATATCACCAGCCCCGACGACGTCGCCGCCCTCGTCTCGCACGTGCTCGACACCTGGGGCAGCATCGACGTGCTCGTCAACAACGCGGGCTGGGACAAGGTCGGCCCGTTCCTGGACAGCACCCCCGAGACCTGGGAACGCATCATCTGCATCAACCTGATGGGCACCCTGACCATGAGTCACGCCGTGATGAGTGTGATGAAGGAACAGGCTCGGGCACCGTGATCAACATCGGTTCCGACGCCGCCCGCGTGGGGTCCACGGGCGAGGCCGTCTATTCCGCGTGCAAGGGCGGGCTGGTCGCGTTCTCCAAGACGATGGCGCGCGAGCTCGCCCGCTACGGGGTGACGGTCAACGCCGTGTGCCCCGGGCCTGCCGACACGCCCCTGTTCGAGGAGATCGGCAAGGACAACCCCAAGCTGCGCGAATCCCTGGAACGTGCGATCCCGCTGCGTCGCCTGGCCCAGCCCGAGGACCTCGCCAACGCCGTGGCCTTCATGGCCTCCCCGCAGTCCAACTACATCACCGGCCAGACGCTGTCCGTCAGCGGCGGCCTCACCATGATCTGACGCTGCGGACAACCCCCGCGGCAGCCACCGCGAACCGTCTCAGCGTGCAAAGGAGCACCCGTCATGACCACGTATGAAACTCTCCTGACCCAGGACATCATCGACCACAACACCCAGGCCGGCTACTGGAATGGTCAGATCCTCACCGACCATCTGGACCGGGCCGTGGAACGCGACCCGAACGCCGTCGCCTCCGTGGACTCACGCGGATCACTGACCTACGGCGAACTCGCCCAGCAGGTCGAGCGCACCGCGCACGGCCTCATCCAACTGGGCCTGGGCCGCGGCGACGTGATCTCGTTGCAGCTGCCCAACTGGAAGGAATGGGTGGTCCTGCACCTGGCCGCCGTGCGCATCGGCGCGGTCACCAACCGCTCATCCCCATTTACCGCGACCGCGAGATCTCCTTCATGATGGAACGGGCCAACACCCGGATCCTGGTGGTGCCCGACTCGTTCCGCGGTTACGACCACCTGGCGCTGGCCCGGCGCATGGTGGGCGGCCAGGAGAATCCTGCGCGCGTGATGGTGCTTGCCCAGGACCCCGCCAACCCGCCCGCGCTCGAAGAGGGCGAGATCGCGTGGGACGAGTTCATCGCCACCGACTGGGCCTCCAAGGGTTCCCCGGAGGAACTGGCCGAGCGTCGTCCCGATGCCAATGATGTGGCCCTGCTGATGTTCACTTCCGGGACCACCGGGCGACCCAAGGGCGTGATGCACACGCACAACAGTGTGTGCGCCGCCGGTCTGCCCTGGCCGGACCGCATGGGCATGGATCACCAGGACGTGATCCACATGGCCTCGACCTTCGGTCACCTCACCGGCTACCTGTTCGGGGTGGAACTGCCCATCCTGCTCGGAGCCAAGGGCGTGTTCCAGGACGTGTGGAACAAGGAGAAATTCGTGGAACTGATCGCCGAACACGGCATCACCCACACCTCCGGCGCCACCCCGTTCCTGCACGACCTGCTGGACGCGTCCAACCTGGCCGACCATGACGTCTCGTCCCTGCAACGGTTCTGCTGCATGGGCGCACCGATCCCGCGCGTGCTGCTGCGCAACGCCCGCGAAGAAGTGCCCGGACTGTCCGTGCTGGGCGGTTGGGGTCAGACCGAGTGTGCGCTGTCCACGTGTGGTCACCCGAGTGACCCGGTCGAGAAGATCACCACCACCGACGGCCGGCCCGTGCGCGGCATCGAGGTGCGGATCACCGACCTGGACGGTAGCTCCTTGCCGGCAGGCTCCGAAGGCAAGCTCTGGGTGCGTGGCCCCTCCCTGTTCGTGGGGTACATGGACCAGTTGGACAAGACCCGCGAGGACTTCGACGGCGAATGGTTCGACACCGGCGACCTGGCCACACTCGACGAAGACGGCTACCTCACCATCGCCGGGCGCTCCAAGGACCTGATCATCCGCGGCGGCGAAAACATCCCGGTCGCCTATCTGGAGAACGTGCTGCACGAGCACCCGGATATCGCCTCCGTGGCGATCGTGGGCGCGCCGCACGCACGCCTCCAGGAGATCGCGTGCGCGGCCGTGGTGATGAACGACGGCGCCGCGCCCCTGACGCTCGAGGCCGTCCGGACCTACCTGGACGAGAAGGGCGTGGCCAAGTCCTATTGGCCCGAACGCGTGGAGATCATGGATGACTTCCCGCGCACCCCGTCCGGCAAGATCCAGAAGTACCACCTGCGCGATCGCTTCACGGAGGACACCGCATGAGCACCGAACTTCTCACCACCGATCTCACCGACGGGCTGTTGACCATCACGATCACCCGTCCCGAGGTGCGTAATGCCCTCAACGCGGACGTGCTGGCCGAGATCGGCGAGGTCCTCGACCACGCCGAATCCGACGACTCCGTGCAGGGCATCATCTTCACCGGGGCGGGGGAGAAGGCCTTCATCGCGGGCGCGGACATCTCCGGTCTGGTCAATTACACGGCACTGGACGGGTTGAACGCGTCCATGCAGAAGCTCTACGACCGCATCGAGAACTTTCCGCGTCCGACCCTCGCTGCGATCAACGGGTACGCACTGGGCGGCGGCTGCGAACTGGCCATGGCGTGCGATCTGCGGATCGCGTCCACCAACGCCCAGATCGGCCTGCCCGAGACGGCCCTCGGGGTATTGCCCGGAGCCGGCGGCACCCAACGCTTGACCCGGCTGGTGGGGCGGGGCCGCGCCGTCGACATGATTCTCTCCGGACGGTTCGTTCTTGCCGACGAAGCTCTGCAGATGGGGCTGGTCACGCGCGTGGTGGCCCCGGAGGAATTGCTCGGCACAGCGCGGGAGATTCTGGACGGGATCGCGGCGCGCGGTCCGCTCGCGATTCGACTGGCTAAGCTCGTGATCAGACACGGTGCGGATGCCGATCAGGCGACCGGCCAGATCATCGAACGCCTCGCGCAGTCGTTGCTGTACCAGAGCGAGGACAAGGCGGAGGGTGCCGGGGCGTTCCTGGAGAAACGCACACCGCGGTTCACCGGCCAGTAAGGGGCACAGACATGAGCTTGGGTCAGCACGTGGGTCAGAAGATTCTGGTGGTCGGAGCCGGAGGCATCGGTAGCGCCACGGTCGAACACCTGGTCACCGAGGACGCGCGTGTGGTCGTCGCGGGCAGGAACGTCCGCATGGATGGACCTTTCGACGATCCCACAGACGAACTGGGCATCGTGCTGGGCCACCTCACCGTGGACATCACCGACGAGGGCGCCGTGGAGTGGGCCGTCACCCGCGCCGCGGAAATCCTCGGCGGCCTGGACGCCTGGTGGTCACGGCGGGTCACCGCCACGAACTCGCACCCTTGCACGAAACCCAGGCCGGGTGGGCCCGGGAGATCATCGAAACCGAGTTGATCGGCGTGATGTCCCTGGTCCGCCATTCCCTGCCCTTCATTCGCAATGCAGGAAACAAGGGGCGGCGCGCTGGCATCGTGGTGGTTGCGTCGGACAGCGCCAAGGCCGGCTCAATGGGTGACGCGGCGTCGTCGGCGGCCGCTCGGGAGTGCTGGGCATGGTCAAGTCGGTGGCGCGCGAGAACGCGACCGTGCCGCTGACCGTTAACGCCGTGTGCCCGGGTCCCACCGACACCGAGATGTACCGTCAGGCCGCCGAAGCCGAGGGGATGACCGGCAAGGTGTTCTCCGGGATGGCTAAGGGCATTCCGGCCCGCAGGCTGGGCCAGCCCGCGGAGATCGCTGCGACCGTTGCCTTCCTGCTCAGCGAAGGTTCCGCCTACATCACCGGACAAGCCCTGTCCGTGAGCGGTGGATTGACCATGTGACTATCAGCATTCCGGGCATCGATCGGGTTGCCGGACGCTCGCTGAAGCGCGTTGTTCGCGTCACACAGCGACGCACTGGGCCACCCGGAAAAAATCTCGCTCGCACACCTTCTTTACTGGCATGCACTGTGCTAATTTCACCTTGTTCAGGTTAGGCTCACCTAACCTCATAAGTGGAAGACAGTCGGATGTTCCAGACATTTCTGATCGGTCTGCGTGAAGGCCTCGAAGCCGCGCTGATCGTCGCGATCCTCATCGGATACCTCAAGCGCACCGGCCAGCGGTACGCCGTTCGTCGATTGTGGATCGGCATTGCCGTGGCCATCGCCATTTCGCTGGCCTTCGGCGCACTCCTGACCTTCGGGCCCTCCACGCTGACGTTCGAAGCTCAGGAAATCATTGGCGGAACCCTGTCGATCGTGGCCGTCGGGTTCGTGACGTGGATGATCTTCTGGATGGCAAGCGCCTCCCGCGGCCTGAAACGAGAACTGGAATCCCGGGCGGATGTCGCCTGAAAGGCTCCGCAGTGGGGCTGATCCTGCTGGGTGCCTTCGCCGTGGGCCGCGAGGGCCTGGAAACAGCCCTGTTCCTGTGGGCCGCCACGCGTGCCAATGCCGGCGGTGGGATCTTCGTTCCGACGCTCGCCGCGCTCGGGGGCATTCTGGTGGCCATCGCCCTGGCTTGGCTGATTACGCGCGGTCTGCTCAAGCTCAACCTCTCCACGTTCTTCCGCTGGACCGGCGGGTTCCTGGTCCTCATCGCCGCAGGCGTCCTGGCGTACGGATTCCATGACCTGCAAGAAGCGGGCGTGCTACCCGGCTTGAACTCCCTGGCCTTCGACGTGTCCGAACAGATCCCGCCCACCAGTTGGTACGGCGTGCTCCTCAAGGGCGTCTTCAACTTCTCACCGGCCACCACATGGCTCGAGTTCGGCGTGTGGTGGGCCTACGTGCTCACGGTCATGCCGCTGTTCATCGCCCGCTCCCGCTCGGCCAAGAGAAAGCCGACGACGCCGCCGGCGGCCTCTTCCGCTCCGGTCGCGAGTTCCTCGGCCTCCGCCTGAAACCTCATTTCTTGTACTTGCCTGATGCACCCGATACCGGGGCACCGAATTTCTAAGGACCATCCATGCGCTCTGTTTCCACCCGCCTTCCCGCCGCCGTCACCGCCGTGGGTCTGTTGTTCACGTTGGCCGCGTGCCAACCCAACGATCAGGGTGGTGAGAACGGCGCGATTGCCGTGTCGAGCACCGACGACCAGTGCGACGTCGGCGTGGGAGAAGCACCCGCGGGAACCCTGCGGTTCGACGTGACCAACGACGGCTCCAAGGTGACCGAGTTCTACCTGCTCGGTGACGACGGGCTGCGCATCGTGGGCGAGGTGGAGAACATCGCACCCGGTCTCAATCGCACGCTGACCGTGTCCGCTCCGCAGGGCAAATACTTCACGGCGTGCAAGCCGGGCATGGTCGGTGACGGTATCCGCAACGAATTCACCGTGACCGAAGGTGAGGGCGGCACCGAGGTCAACGCCGAGGATTCGCAGCTCAAGGACCAGGCGACCACGCAGTACACGGCCTATGTCAAGGATCAGACCGAGCAGCTGATGACGGGCACCGAGGAGTTCGCCAAGGCGTATACGGACGGGGACGATCAGAAGGCGCGGGAGATGTACGCGCCCGTACGCATGCACTGGGAGCGCGTGGAACCCGTGGCCGAGTCCTTCGGTGATCTGGACCCCAAGCTCGATCTGCGCGAAGCGGACCTGGAAGAAGGTCAGGAATGGACCGGCTGGCACCGGATCGAGAAGGACCTGTGGCGGCCCCAGGACGGTTACGCGGCCATGAGTCAGGCCGACCGCCAGAAGTACGCCGATCAGCTGGTGGCCGATACTCGGGTGCTTTATGACCGCACCCGCGATATGTCTTTCACCGCGGACCAGCTCTCCAACGGTGCCAAGGAACTGCTCGACGAGGTGGCCACGGGCAAGGTCACCGGTGAAGAGGAAATCTGGTCCCACACGGACCTGTGGGACTTCCAGGCCAACGTGGACGGCGCGCGCATCGCGTACGAGAACCTGTCCCCGCTGCTTGAGAAGCGCGACGCCGAACTGAACAGCACACTGGAGACCCGTTTCACTGACCTGCAGAAACTGCTGGATCAGCACAAGAAGGGCGACGGCTTCGTCTACTACGACGAGCTGAGCCAGGATCAGATCAAGGAACTCTCGGACGCCGTGAACGCGCTGTCCGAACCGTTGTCCATGGTGACGGAAAAGGTCGTCGAATAACCCATGAACCCACGCGCAGAACAGCACGAACCGCTTCCGAACCTGGTGCGGGGAATCAATCGGACCCATCCGGTCAACCGGACCAGAAGGGTGCGAGGAAGGGTGTCAGCCGTCGAGCCTGTTCGGTACCGGTGCCGGTGCCGTAGCGGTGGGTGCCGGCCTCGGCTGGTTCGGTCGACCCGCGGCCGCAGCGATCCAGGATGCGGTGAACGGGGAGGCGCACAGCGACGTCGTCGATTTTTTCGGCGAGCACCAGGCCGGGATCGTGACCGCCGCGCAGGACCGGTTGTGCTTTGCCGCGCTCAACGTGCTCACCGAAGACCGCGCCGAGCTCGTGGAGCTGCTGACCCGGTGGACCGCCGCGTGCGCGCGCATCACCCAGGGTCTGGATGTCACCGATACCGGTTTCGACGGCGGCTCCCAGTACGCTCCGCCGCAGGACACGGGGGAGGCCCACGACCTGTCTGCGGGACACCTGACGGTGACGATCGGATTTGGGCGCTCGCTGTTCGAGGACAAGGACGGCAAAGACCGTTTCGGCTTGCGGGACCGGATGCCCGAGGCCTTGATCGACTTGCCGCATTTCCCGGGTGACACCCTGGATCCCGCGCGGACCGGGGGAGACCTCTGCATCCAGGCGTGCGCCGATGACCCGCAGGTGGCCGTCCACGCAGTGCACAACCTGGTGCGCATGGGCTTCGGAATCGTGTCCACGCGGTGGATGCAACTGGGGTTCGGGCGGACCTCGTCCACGTCGAAGAGTCAGAACACCCCGCGCAACCTGTTCGGTTTCAAGGACGGCACGGCCAATCTGAAGGCCGAGGACCCGGAGCTGCTCAACGATCACCTGTGGGTCCGCGAGGGCTCCTGGATGGACGGCGGCACCTACTTGGTGGCCCGTCGCATCCGCATGATCATGGAGACCTGGGACCGGGAATCACTGATGGGCCAGGAGAACATCATCGGCCGCACCAAGGGCACGGGTGCGCCGCTGTCCGGCGGCGAGGAGTTCACCGCGCCGGACTTCGGGATGCAGGGTTCCGGGAATCAACCGATCATCCCCAAGGACTCCCACGTGCGCTTGGCTCATCCGGAGACCAACAACGGTGTGCAGATGCTGCGCCGCGGTTACAACTACGCGGACGGCACGGACCGGTTGGGGAATATGGATGCGGGGCTGTTCTTCATCGCCATGGTCAACGACCCCCGCACCGGCTACGTCCCGATTCAGAACAAACTGGCCCGTCAGGACGCGCTGAGCGAGTACCTGCGCCACACCGGTTCCGGGCTGTTCGCCGTGCCGCCCGGGATTCCGAACGAGCCCGGGACGTACGTGGGACAGCAGTTGTTCGAGGGGTGAACGAGTGTCTAACCCTCAAGCCAGCTATAAAAGTCGGCACGTGAACGTGCGGCGGGGAAAGGTGGCTGATGCCTGCGATATTTCGCGAGTACATGGACATACGACCACAGCGTGTCTTCGTCGATGAACTGAACCCTGCACGCAACCCGAAGAAGCTCCCACGTCGTGATGCGTCGAAGGTATGCAAAATTGATCAGGACGGTGTTGTCCGGGAAAAACAGGGTCGCCATGGTGAGCCGCGACCTGGTTAGAGTCCGAGGAGATCGGATAGCTCTGCTGAACCGAGCGCAGGCGAGCGCTGTGGTTCATCGACTTCCAAGGTTTCCGCATCGACATCGAGCATCCACGCCAATCCGGCTTTCACCACCAGTCCCTGGGAAATGAGATCTAGATGGGCGTCCTTGAGCAGTGTGGGGAATCGGCGCTGGGAGGCATCCGTCATTCGCTGTGTCATGGGTGTGCCGTCTCCGAAGCCCATCCAATGACGCCGCAGGAGACTAGGAGTACTGGTTCCCAGGAGTGACTCCGTTGCGGGGGAAAGCTGCAGCTCGAGCCTGGACAACCGATTGGAGAGTGCCTCGGTGGACACCCCAAAGGCCCAGAGCCGTTCCGCAAGTTCCGGGGCGGAAACAGACTCCCAGTCCAGCCCGCGGATTTCGGCTTCCGGAAGCAGAAGCTCTGCGGCGAATGCGTTGGCCTGTACTTCAGCCGTGCGACGTGAGTTTTCACTTCGACTCAAATCACCGTGTCTAAGTACCAGATGCCCGAGCTCATGAGCCAAGGACCAGTTGTCCCGGAACCACTGTCCGGAAGTGCCGAGCACAATCACCGCGCGGTCATTGACGGTGAAGGAATACGCGGTTGAGAGTCCGGTTAGGCGCACGATGTCGATATCCATGGACTCGAGGCGCGCGGCAAACGGCTGAACGAATTCAGGACCGAGCCGCTGTCGTGTCTCCGCAACGTTGGCTGGCAATTGCGTTGTTGGTAAATGTGCAGGTTCGGCCTGCCGGTACAGCTGGACGACGTCCTGCAGATCCTGTCGGTCTGTGTCCTCGCCGGGAACGGATCGGCGCCCAGTAGCGTGATCGTAGCTGTGGCGCGCAGCAATGAGCACATCACGGGGATTGGGTTCACCCGTGATCAGAAAGTGGATGTCCACGTGGAGGAGGTCAGCGAGCCGAGCCAGTTCCAAGGCCGCGAAACCACGGTGGCCCTTGAGGGCACGGGAAAAAGCATCGGGTGTCATGCCGATGTCCTGTGCAATCTCCTTGCGTGTCCGATCTGCGGGTAGTGCAGCCGCAACGCGTTCGCCGATGTCCGTTCCCATACCTCAAGAATACTCAGAATTGGGAAAATCCCAAGCGCCCGATGGGCTCTTGGGATTTTCCAGAGAAGACATCAATCAACCTCGGAACTTCGCTCCCGTGTGGTCCCCGCGCAAACGGGGTCCGGCCCCGCCGAAGACCTCGCGGGCCGTGCGGGAGGTGGCGGAAGCGGCGTCGTCGGC
>NZ_AJXN01000051.1 GCF_000286355.1 Kocuria atrinae C3-8
CCACGCTGCTCCGGTTCCACTCGCCTGGCCCAGCCCCTTCGTGGTGGCGGGTTCACCGCCGACGTCGCCGCAATGACCGTCCCGGGTCTACGCGCCTTGTCGAGCGAGGAACTTTTCGAGTACTGCCCGGAGCTGGCGGGCAACCCCGAGCGCTACAGTGCAGCGATCATCGACGATTCTGCGGTACGTACCAATGCCACCGCGCTCGTGGAGTGGCACCGACAACGAGCCGAGCAGGCCGGCGTCCGAATCATCACTGGCGCCAAGGTCACGGCGGCAAAGCCATCAGATGACGGAACCTGGGCGCTGACCGCCGGTGACGATCAATTGATAGCTCACACGGTCGTCAACGCAGCCGGTGCATGGGCGGATCAGTTGGCGGAACTGTTCGGTGCGGCACCGCAGCAGTTGCAGCCGCTGCGACGGACCGCGGCTCTGGTTTCTTTGGCTGAGCCTCTGGGCGCGATACATCCGATGGTCGACGACGCCGCATCCGGGTGGTACTACCGCCCCGACGAGGACGGGGCCATGATTTCGTGGGGCGAGGCCGAACCCAGTCCCGCGTGCGATGCCCAGCCCCACCCGAACGCCATCGACGATCTCATTGAAACCGTCGAACGAGAAACGTCTTTGAGGGTCACCGGCGTCCGCAAGGCATGGACTGGCCTGCGTACCGAGGCTCCGTCCGGCGTGCCGATCTGTGGCTGGGATCCGCAGATCAGCAACTTCCTGTGGCTCGCTGGACAGGGAGGCTACGGTTTTCAGACGAGCAGCGCCATGGCCCGTGCCGCCACGGACCTGCTCGTGGATGGCCGGATCGGGGAGTGCTCAGTGCTGACACCGTGGCCGCTCTCCAACCTCAGCCAACCACCAGTTGACCCACGAGGAAACGGTCTAGCCCGTCACACCCAACTGCTCAGCGAGCCACGCGTACTCCCACGCGGTGTCTTTCCACTGGGAATAGCGGCCGGACGCACCGCCGTGGCCGCCGGCCATTTCGCACCGCATCAGCACGGTCTCAGGATGCTCGGCGTGCTCGCGCAGCGCGGCCACCCACTTGGCCGGTTCCACGTAGAGCACGCGGGTGTCGTTGAGGCTCGTCACTGCAAGGACCGGCGGGTAGTTGGCATCCCGCAGATTCTCGTAGGGTGAATAGGAACGCATGTACTCGTAGACCTGCTGGTCTTCCATCGGGTTACCCCACTCCTCCCATTCCAGGGCAGTGAGTGGCAGCTCGGGCATCAACATGGAGGTCAAGGGGTCCACGAACGGCACGGCCGCCAAGGCTCCGCAGTACAACTCGGGAGCAAGATTCAGCACCGCGCCCACGAGCAGACCACCGGCGGAACCGCCGAGGACCGCGATGCGAGCGGCGTCGACATCCTCGCGCTGCGCGAGGTGGCGGGTGACGGCCACGTAGTCCGTGAAGGTGTTCTTCTTGGTGAGTTTCTTGCCGTCGTCGTACCAGGAACGGCCCAGCTCGCCACCGCCGCGCACGTGGGCCACGGCCCACACCACGCCGCGGTCCAGCAGTGACAATCGCGAAATGGAGAATCCGGGGTCGGTACTGACTTCGTACGAACCGTAGGCGTACTGCACCACGGGAGCCGGGACGGAAGCTTCGAGATCGGCTCGGCGGACCAAGGAAATGGGGATGCGCGTGCCGTCCTCGGCGACCGCCCAATCCCGTTCCACCGTGTAATCCGAGGGGTCGTAACCGCCCAACACCGTGGTTTCACGGCGCATGATGGGCGTTCCCACTCCGAATTCATTCAAAGGACCGGAGCCCGGGGCGCCGGTGGGAACATCGTAGATCCGCGGGGGCGTGACAAAGGACGTGTACAACACCCGAACCACCGGGTTCTCGTAACGGGCGGAGACCACGGTTGCCGTGAACAGATCCTCATCGAAGGCGGGTTCCGTAGCCGCCAGAGAGTCCGAGGAGGCTGCACCCTCAACGAGAGAGTCCAGGGCGGTACGCGCAATGAGCCGCACCCGCGGAGTGGTCTCGGAGCGCAGTGACACGACCAAATGGGTGGCGGTGGGTTCGCACGCCTCAATGCGGGTGTGCTCGCTCGCGGGAACCACGTCTATCAGGTCCAGGTCCGCAATGCTCGAGCCTGCTGCGGAGAGGGACATGAGGCTAACCCGGGAATTGGGAGCCTGGTAGTCGTGGGTGAGCAGAACGTAGTCGGTGCCGGCCACAGTGATGGGCTCAGCGGTGTAGAGCACGCGGTCGCTTTCCGGAATCACCGTGAGCCACGGGTCCTGAGGCGCATCAATCCGCCGAATGCGGTACTCGCCGTACTCGGAGCAGGCAGAGACCACCATGAGCCACTGTTTATCCGCGGACAACTCGACGCCCAGCCACAGACCGGGGTTGTCCTCCTGGTAGATCAGCTCGTCCTGCTCGGTGGACGTACCGATCACGTGCCGGTAGACGCGCCACGGCCGCCAGCGTCGTCGACCACCGTGTAGATCAACTCCGAGGCGTCCGGGGTCAGGAAGGCCCCGTAGGAGGTCTGCGTAATGCGGTCTGCCAGCAGCTCGCCGGTGGTCAGGTCCTTGAGGTACACGGTGAACCGTTCGTCACCGGCGGTGTCTTCGGACCATGCAAGTCGTGTGCCGTCCTCGGACACACTGAACGAACCCAGGGCATAGAAGTCGTGGGCCTCTGACGCAGCGTTGGCATCCAGCAGCGTCTGCTCTCCGGGAAGGTGAACACCCGGTTCCACGGTCGGTGGGGTCCACGCCAGCTCGGTGTCACCAACGTCGGACGCGGGAATCCGACAGAAGATCTGGTGCGCACCACCCTCCACGGTGCGAGCGAAATACCACCAGTCCCCGTTGCGGGACGGCACGGACATGTCCGTCTCCTGCGTGCGGCCCTTGATCTCACCGTAGATGTTCTCTCGCAATGGCTGCAGATGAGCCGTCACGGCCTCCGCGTACTCGTTCTCGAGGTCAAGATGGGCCCGTACCTCGTCCGAGTCCTTGTCCCGCAGCCACTCGAAGTGATCGTCGAACGTGTGGTCGTGGAAACTGCGCTGGACGGTACGGCGAACGGCTACGGGATATGAAGGCTTGTCGGAACTCATGCACTCCAGTCTAGGGAGCACGGCACAATGGTGTCCGTGTTGACAGACTCCCCGCACCCCCAACCGCTCGAACAACGCCCCGCCCGCTCTGAACTGTGGTTCCAGATCCTGCTGGTCCTGGGCGTCTCGTTGGGCTCGTCGGCCGTCTACGCCGTACTGAACCTGGCTGAAACAATTTCTCGCGGGCCGCTCTCGGACGCGGAAGCCACGTTGAACCGGGTGCTGAGCCCGGTCCCGGCCATCGATCTCCTCCGACAACTTGCGAGCATCGGTTTCGCTGTGGTACCCGTGGCGCTCGCGCTGTATCTGATGGCCGGGTCGCTACCCAGAATCAAAGGCGTGCTCCGGCGGATCGGCGTGGATGGTCGCCATCCGCTGCGCGACGCAGCCTGGGGAGTCGGCCTGTTCTTGGTCATGGGGCTGGGAACCCTGGGGCTCTACCAGGCAGGTCGCGCGCTGGGTCTCACCGCGGCCATCAACACTTCGGCCCTCGACGAGCACTGGTGGACCGTGCCCGTCCTGATTCTCTCCGCGCTGCGCCACAGCTTGGTCGAGGAGATCATCGTCGTGGCGTTCCTGTGCGATCGACTGCGTCGGATCGGATGGTCCTGGGTCACCATCGCGGTGGTCACCTCAGTCTTCCGCGCCAGTTACCACCTCTACCAAGGCTTCGGCCGGCCCTCGGCAACCTGGTCATGGGTCTGGTGTTCGTGTGGGTCTACCGCCGCTACGGCCGACTCGCGTCGCTGCTCATCGCCCACGCACTCTTGGACATCACTGGTTTCCTGCTCCCGCAACTTCTCGCCGGTTAACGAACGACGACGCCGCTGCCGCAACTTTTCGCTCGAAAAAGTCGCGGCAGCGGCGTCGTCAGAAAACTAAATGGTGACCTGGCCGTCCGGCGTGGTGAAGGAAACGGCCATCACGCCCGGGGTGCCGTTGGGGGAGCACCAGGTGACGTCCAGCGAGGCCAGGACGTCCTCGACCGGGCCGCCCAACCACTCGGTCACGCGCTCCGGGGAACCCGCGATTTCCATACCGGCCAGCTGGACGTCCGTGATGCGGGCCTGGGAAGGGTGCATATCGGACTCGGAATCGAAACGGACCATGAACGGCAACTGCGGGTCCGCGATCAGACCCTTCACGCCGATCTGGTGCCACTCCAGCTGACGGCCGTCCGGGAACAACCGGAAACCGGGAACGGAGGGGCGGCCCAACTTCTCCTCGTAGGGTGTGAGGTCCTGAACCTCGACCACCCAACCGAGCCAGCCGCCGCCGGCCTCGGAACGCGCGCGGACGGCCTGACCGAACGGGGCCTTGTCTGCGGCGGGGTGCTCGAGAACCTCGACCACCTCCACGTACTGGTGACCCGTGAGGGGCAGGATCATGTTTCGCGTACCGAAGCGCGGGTGGATGCCGCCCTTGACCGGCTCGATCCCTAGCTGATCGGCAATCCGTTCCGTGGTGGCTTCAAGACCATCGGATTGTGCTGCGAATGAGACATGATCCAGTTTCATGGTCACATCGTGGCACCGCGCACAGTGGTCTCCAAATCGAGAGCTGAAACATGACCGTGTGACGTGTGTAACTCAGCTTGACGTTCTAGGTACCGGCTCCGGACAATGAAGAGCAGGTCACGAGAGTCAGCGAGAAGCCCCAGCTAGCTGACCGGCAACCCTCCCTCCGCGGTGGGGTGCCCTGGGTGAGGACCAGGCCGCACCGAAATACTTCGGTGTTGGCAAGCGCGGGTCACAGGTGCCCGATCGCTGCACGGGCACCGTGCTGCGGATCGTTCACCGGGCCCCTGATCCTGAGAGGGAGTGCGGTATGAGCCCCGCAGCCACCCCGTCCAGCCCAGAGGGTTGGGCCTTCGAAACTCGACAGATCCACGCTGGTCAGGAGCCTGATCCCACCACGGGTTCCCGGGCACTGCCGATCCACCAGACCACGTCCTACGTGTTCCCCGATGCCGAGACGGCGGCCAACCGTTTTGCCCTGGCGGAACTTGGCCCCATCTACACCCGCCTGACGAACCCGACCACGGAAGTGGTCGAGAACCGCGTGCTCCCTGGAGGGAGGCGTGGGTGCGCTCATGCTCAGCTCGGGCCAGGCCGCGTCCACGTTCGCGATCCTCAACCTGGGGGGCGCCGGAACACACGTGGTGGCCAGCCCGTCCATGTACGGCGGAACGTACAACCTGTTGCGTCATACCCTGCCCAAGCTGGGCGTGGAAACCACCTTCGTGTCCGACCCGGACGATCCCCAGGCATGGCGTGCCGCGGTCCAACCCAACACCGTGGCGTTCTTCGGGGAGTCCATCCCCAATCCGCGCAACGACGTGCTGGATATCGAGACCATTTCCGCCATCGCCCACGAATCCGGTGTGCCGCTGATCGTGGACAACACGATCGCTACGCCGTACCTGATCCGCCCGATCGAGTGGGGCGCGGACATCGTGGTGCATTCCGCGACCAAGTTCATGGGCGGTCATGGCACGTCCATCGGCGGCATGATCGTGGACGCGGGCAACTTCGATTTCGGCCAGGACCCGCAGCGCTTCCCGGCTTTCAACGAACCGGACGATTCCTACAACGGCTTGGTCTATGCACAGGCCCTCGGCAAGGACGGCATCTTCGGAGTGAACCTGTCCTACATCCTCAAGGCGCGTGTGCAGTTGCTGCGCGACCTGGGGTCGTCGATTTCACCGTTCAACGCGTTCCTCATCGAGCAGGGCATCGAGACACTGTCCCTGCGCATGGATCGTCACGTGGCTAATGCCCAGAAGGTCGCGGAGTGGCTCGAAGCGCGCGACGACGTCCGCGCCGTCTCCTACGCCGGTCTCACGACCTCGCCGTGGCACGAACGCGGCAAGAAATACTCACCCAAGGGCGCCGGTTCCGTGCTCGGCTTCGTCCTGGACGGCGGCCGGGAGGCGGGCACCGCGTTCGTCGATGCGCTGACCCTGCACTCGAACGTGGCCAATATTGGCGATGCACGCTCATTGGTGATCCACCCTGCCTCCACCACGCACTCGCAGCTGACGGACGAGGAACAGCGTGCCACCGGCATCGAGCCCGGGTTTGTGCGACTGTCCGTGGGCTTGGAGTCCATCGATGACATCCTGGCCGACCTGGAGTCCGGCTTCGAGGCCGTGGCCCCGCTGGGAGTCCCCGCGGCGGCGGCGTCGTCGTCCGGTGAAGGAGGACCGCAGGCGTGACCATCGTGGGAGGCGGGACCACCGATTCGCTCGTGCGCGAGGACGGCGTAGTGGGCTATATCGACGTGGGTCCTATAACTATGGAATCCGGGTACCGCCTCCCTCGCGGGCGCTGGCCTACGAAACGTGGGGCAGACTCAACGACGACGCCTCCAACGCCGTGCTGATCGAACACGCACTCACGGGCGACTCACACGTGGCGCGCGGTCAGTCGCGTGAGCACGCACCCGAAGTAGAACGCCTGGCCGCCGAGGCCGGAGGCTGGTGGGACGGCCTGGTGGGACCGGGAGCGGCCATCGACACCGATAAGTACTTTGTGGTGTGCGCGAACATCCTGGGCGGCTGCTACGGCAGTACCGGTCCGGCCACCCAGGCTCCACCCGAGGTGGACCCGGAACGGAAGCCGTGGGGATCTCGGTTCCCGCGGGTCACCGTGCGGGACACGGTCACTGCGGAGGCCGTGCTCTCCGACGCCCTGGGCGTCGAGCGCTGGCGATTGGTGATCGGCGGCTCCATGGGTGGCGCTCGCGCCCTCGAATGGGCCGTGATGTACCCGGACCGCGTGGCCGCGTGTGGCGTGATTGCCGCGTGCCCCTCCGCCAGCGCAGAACTGCTCGCGTGGGGCCAGGCACAGGCGCTCGCCATCCGCCAGGACCCGAATTTCCGTGGCGGCGACTACTACGACGGCGAATTTCCTGAAGCCGGGCTGGGACTGGCGCGGCGCATCGCGCACATCACCTACCGTTCGGCGGCGGAGTTGCACTACCGCTTCGGCCGTGAGGCCCAAATCAACGAGGACGTGGACGCAACCCACACCGCGCAGCGTGGCCGCTATCGCGTGGAGAGTTACCTGGACCACCAGGCGTCCAAACTGGCCGGGCGCTTCGACGCGAACTCGTACCTGAGCGTGAACGAGACCTTGATGTCCCACGACGTAACGCGCGGTCGCGGCAGCCTGGAAGAAGTCCTGGCCGGCACCTCGTGCGAGTGGCTCGTGGCCGGGGTCGACTCGGACCGGCTGTTCTTCCCGGCGGAATCGGCGGAACTCGTGCGTGCGTTGCCCGGTGACCAGACATTGCACATGATCAGCTCACCCAGCGGGCACGACGGGTTCCTGATCGAAGCGCCTCAGCTGGGCATGCTGCTCAAAAAGACGGTGCTGAAGGACTAGTCCTCGGTCCTATTCTTGTTCTGCGGCGCTGGGGTCCTCGCCGGCACCAGGGATGACCGCGCGACCGAACTCCGGGCGCTTGGCCGTGACGTAGTCACCGGAGCTGCGCTTAGTGATGCGGCGGGCCACCCACGGCGCGAAGTGCTTGCGCGCCCACACGAGGTCATCGCGGCGGACCTCACGCTTGCTCCGGGCGGGCTTTTGTTCCAGGACATCGGGGACCAGGCCGTGATCGATGCCCAGAGAATCCAGGACTTCCACCGCGATTCGCTGATGCCCCAGCGGTGAGAAATGCAGCCGGTCGGGCGCCCACATGAGCGGGTCACCCAGTTCGTGCAGGCCCAGAGGTCGGTCATGACCGCACCGTGGCGTGCGGCGATCACGCGCACGTTCTCGTTCCAAATGGCCACTCGGCCGCGAATACTACGCAGCACGGGCGTGTTGCCCAGATCAGGTCCGTTGAACATCACCACGGTGGCACCGGTCTCCGCGATCTGCGTGATCACGCCGTCCAGTTTCTGGGCGATGGCGTCCGGGTCCGCTCCGGGGCGAAGCATGTCGTTACCGCCCGCGCTGATGGTCACCAGATCGGGGTTCAGCGCCAGGGCCGGTTCCAGCTGTTCATCGATGATGGGTTGGTAGAGGCGTCCGCGAATGGCCAGGTTGGCGTAGGCGAAGTCATCCGTGAGCCGGTCCAGTTCTTCGGCAACGCGGTCCGCCCAACCGCGGTGCCGCCGGGGACCTGCTCGTCCGGGTCGCCCACGCCTTCCGTGAAGGATCGCCGATCGACACCATGCGGTGCCAGGGGTGGGACGGGGGAGTGGAGTGTTCTTCTTGCTTGCTGTTTTCGGAGTGATCGTCGTGCTCGGGGGGAGTATCAGGTAAAGCCATATGCGCTTTTCTACCACTCACCATCCAGTGATGCACGGGCCGAATATGAGGCACCCGCGAGTCATGTCAGGATGGTCACATGAGTGATACTCCGTTTGTGATCTGGAACAACGAGCCCGCCCAACGTGCCGACACCCCGCTCGTGGTGTTGTTCCACGGCTACGGATCCCACGAAGAGGATCTGATGGCCTTGATCCCGGCCCTGCTACCGGGCGCCACGTACGCATCCGTGCGGGCACCGCAGCGAGCGCAAATGGGATTCCAATGGTTCCCGTTGTCAGCGGACGCGAGTTTCTCGACCGAGGCAGTGGTGGACTCGGTTCGTCCCGTGGCGGCGTGGGTCGAGGAACAAGCCAAGAACACTCCCGGGTGTTCTTGTTGGGCTTCTCCCAGGGCATGGCGGTCGCCACGAGCGTGGCGCGGCACATTCCCGAAACTGTGGACGCCGTGGTCGGCCTGTCCGGTTTCGTCGTGCCGATCGCCGACGACGACGCTCACGCGGACTTCTTCCGCGACACTTACCTCAAGGAGCACCCCCTGCAGATGTTCTGGGGCCGCGACCCCGAGGACCCGGTCATCCCGCAGGCCATGGTGGATGCAACGGCGGACTGGTGCGTTGATCATGCCGAGGTCACCAAGGTGCAGTACCGGGGAATCGGTCATGGCGTGTCCCCGCAGGAGCTCGGCCACATCAAGGAGTACCTGCAGCACGTGGTGCGCTGACGCACACCGGTTCCACGTCACGACTCCGGAACGAGCCCGATTGCTACGAAGCGTGACAGGCGGCGTGCCCTGAGGGGTACGCCGCGCCTACATTGGGCGCCATGACTGTTCAGACCACGGTGGAATCCAAGACTTCCCCTGCGCCCGGAAATAAGAAGCCCCCGGTGCGTCCGCGCGCGGTGCCGTGGCACTGACCGTGGGGCTCGTTGTGAGTCTGCTCGCGGGCACGGCTCAGGCGTTGCAGTCCAGGGTCAACGGCGAGTTGGGGCATGCGGTGAGCGACCCCTACGGAGCCGCCCTGGTCAGCTTTTCCTCCGCGTTCCTGATCATCCTGGTCGTGACCATCGTGACTCCCGCCGGACGACGGGGTGCTTCTCGAATTCCCGCGGCGGTGAAGAGCGGCGAGGTTCCGTGGTGGTATCTCACCGCGGGTGTGTTGGGCGGCTTCATGATCGTCACCCAAGCGATGACCACGGTGTCCTGGGCTTGTCCGTCTACATCCTGGGGCTCGTGTTCGGCAAGTCGGTCGGTTCGCTGATCGTCGACCGCTTTGGCGTGGGCCCGGGTGGCGTGAAATACCTGACCGGTTATCGCGTGGTCGGCACCGCCATCATCATTGTGGCGGCGCTGGTGGCCATGACGCCTCGCTTCGCCGCGACCGACCTGGCGGCATCGCTGCCGCTACTCATTCTCTTTGCCACGCTGTCCGTGCTGGCCGGACTGGGTAACGCGATCATGACCGCCTGGAATGCGGGGATCGGCGCCAAGGCCGGTACACCCATCACTCCCACTCTCACGAACTTCGCTGCGGGTACGCTCGCGCTGATCGTGACCGTGTTGATTGCGCGCAGTATTTCGGATCCCGGCCCGTGGGTCTGGCCTGGCCAATGGTGGCTCTACGCCGGTGGCATCTTGGGCATCATCCACGTGGCTGCATCCAGCGTGCTGCCCAAGCACTTCGGGGTGTTGGAGACCAGCCTGGGCATGGTCGCGGGCATGTTGATTTCCGCCCTGGTCCTGGACCTCGTTGTGCCCACGCCCAACACGATCGTCACGCCGGTCACGATCATCGGAACGCTGGTGACCCTGGTGGGACTGGTGGTCGTTACGCTTCCGTGGAAGCCTCGCCCGCAGAACTGATGATCTTCACCGCTGGGAGGTCAGCTCCCAGGACTTCAATGACATCGCCGTGGTGCAACTGTGCACCGCGGCGATGTTCTTCTTTGCCGTTCACGATCACTACGCCTTCGGAAATGAGCTCCTTGGCGTGGTTGCCGTCCTCTGCGAGGTTGGCGAGCTTGAGCGCCTGACCCAGGCGGATCATCTCGTCGCGGATGGGCAGTTCTTCGGTAGTCTCTTCGCTCATGGGTCCATCTTCTCAGCTCGTTCGTTCGCTCCGCATCACGGTGTTGGTGGTGGCACTGTTGAACCTCGCCTACTTCTTCGTGGAGATGGGAGTGGCCCTCCATATCGGTTCGGTCGCGCTCTTCGCGGACGGAGTGGACTTCCTGGAAGACGTGGCCATCAACCTGCTCATCTTCATTGCTCTCGGGTGGTCGGTGCGCGCGCAGTCCATGGCAGGACGCGTCATGGCAGTCATTATTCTCATCCCCGCGTTTGCCGCGGCCGTTCAGCTGGTCCGCAAAGCCTTCGATCCGCAGGCACCGGACCCCTTCCTGCTGGCGATCACCGCCGGGGGAGCGGCCGTGATCAACCTCGTATGCGCGCTGCTCCTTGCCCGCCACCGGAAAAACGCCGGATCCATGGGCACCGCGGCGTTCCTCGCGGCTCGCAATGACGTGCTCATCAATGTGGCCATCATCCTGATGGGCGGGATTACCGCCCTGACCAGGTCCGGTTGGCCGGACATCATCCTGGGGCTGTTCATTGTGATCCTGACCTTCTTTGCCGCGCGTGAGGTCTGGGAGGCCGCTGAAGAGGAGAGTCTGGGCGCCAAGGCGCTCGCGGGTGAAGACATCGACTGACCCGTCAACATAACTGCGTCTTCGCACGCAGTGTGATCGCAGGTCCGGCACCGACGAATCAACCCGCCCCAATCGCGGGACCGCACCGAGCGGCGTCGTCGGGTGAATGAACCTAAAAAATTAGTTGCATGTCCAATGGTTTGTCGTTAGATTATCTGTGAGACACACGTCACAGCGCGACGCACCAACCATCTCAGGAGAGCACCAATGACTCAGGTTCCTCACTTCATTTCCGGCCGCCGCGTAGAAGGCGCGTCCGGTCGCTTCCAAGACGTCTACAACCCGGTCAAGGGTGAGGTCGCCGCTCAGGTGCCCCTCGCGTCCGTCGAGGAAGTAGAGAACGCGATCGACTCCTCGCAGCAGGCTTTCGCCAAATGGTCCACCACCAATGCCCAGCGCCGCGGTCGCGTGTTGCTCAAGTGGGTGGATCTCATCAACGAGAACATGGATGAGCTCGCCACACTGTTGTCCAACGAGCACGGCAAGACCTTCCCGGATGCCAAGGGCGACATCCAGCGAGGCGTGGAAGTGGTCGAGTTCGCTGCAGGTGCACCCCACCTGCTCAAGGGTGAGTACTCGACCGCTGCCGGTACCGGCATCGACGTGCACTCGCTGCGTCAGCCGCTCGGTGTGGTCGCGGGAATCACTCCGTTCAACTTCCCGGCCATGATCCCGCTGTGGAAGGCCGGCATCGCCCTGGCCGCCGGTAACACCTTTGTCCTCAAGCCCTCCGAGCGTGACCCATCCGTGCCGGTTCGCCTGGCCGAGTTGGCTCTCGATGCAGGCATGCCCGAGGGCACCCTGAACGTGATCCACGGTGACAAGACCGCGGTGGACACCCTCATCGAAGATCCCCGGGTCAAGGCCATCGGATTCGTCGGTTCCTCTCCGATTGCCCAGTCGATCTACATGGGTGCGGCCAAGCACAACAAGCGGGCGCAGTGCTTCGGCGGCGCCAAGAACCACATGGTGATCATGCCGGATGCAGATCTCGAGCAGGCTGCGGACGCTCTTATGGGCGCCGCGTACGGCTCCGCCGGTGAGCGCTGCATGGCCATCTCGGTGGCGGTTCCCGTGGGCGAGGCCACCGCGGACAAGCTCGTGGAACTGTTGCGCGAGCGGATCGACAAGCTCACCTTGGGCCCGTCGCTGGACGAATCTTCGGACTTCGGCCCCGTGGTCGGCAAGGACGCCAAGGAGCGCATCGAGAATTACATCGGAATCGGCGTGGACGAGGGCGCCGAGCTGCTCGTGGACGGCCGCGGTGCGACCGTCGACGGCCACCCCAACGGTTTCTGGGTCGTGCCACGCTCTTCGACCGCGTCACCCCGGACATGCGAATCTACAAGGAAGAGATCTTCGGCCCGGTACTGTGCATCGCCCGCGCCGCTGACTACGAGGAAGCGCTGCGTCTGCCCAGCGAGCACGAGTACGGCAATGGCGTGGCCATCTTCACCCGCGACGGTGACACCGCACGCGACTTCACCACCCGCGTGGAGGTCGGCATGGTGGGCGTCAACGTTCCGATTCCGGTGCCCATCGCGTACTACACCTTCGGTGGCTGGAAGGCCTCGGGCTTCGGCGACCTGAACCAGCACGGTACGGACGGTCTGAAGTTCTACACCAAGACCAAGACGGTCACCACGCGCTGGCCTTCGGGTGCCAAGGAAGGCGCCAGCTTCGTGATGCCCGAAGGCAGCTGACCCGCGCCGAGTCCCTGATTTCTCAACTCGAAGGAGAGTCATGAACACTTCACCGACAGTCAACCCGCCGAACGTTGCGTTCCTGGGACTGGGTCACATGGGTGGTCCCATGGCCGTGAACCTGGTGCAAGCGGGAGTACCCGTGACGGGATTCGATGTGGTCCCGGCCGCGCTCGACATCGCTCGCGAGAACGGCATCACCGTGGCGGACAGCCCGCAGGAGGCCGTGCGGGGCGCACAGGTCATCATCACCATGTTCCCGTCCGGCAAGCACGTCAAGGATGCCTACACGGTGCCGACGCGCCGAGGGCCTTCTCGCGGCGGCCCCGGCAGGTGCCACGTTCCTGGATTGCTCGACCATCAACATTTCCGAGGCGCAAGAGGTGGCCACCCTGGCCAAGGAGGCCGGTTTCAAGGCGGCCGACGCCCCGGTCTCCGGCGGTGTAGTGGGTGCACAGGCAGGCACGCTCGCGTTCATGGTGGGTGCCCCGCACGACGTCTACCAGGAGATCCACCCGCTTCTGGACATCATGGGCGCCCGCATCGTGCACTGCGGTGACAACGGCATGGGGCAGGCCGCCAAGATCTGCAACAACATGATCCTGGGGATCTCCATGGTGGCCGTCAGCGAGGCCTTCGTTCTGGCTGAGAAGCTCGGACTCGAACACCAGGCCATGTACGACGTGGTGTCCAAGGCCTCCGGTCAATGCTGGGCCCTGACCACCAACTGCCCGGTGCCCGGACCCGTTCCTACGAGCCCGGCCAACAACGACTACCAGCCCGGTTTTGGTGGTGCGCTGATGTCCAAGGATCTCAACTTGGCTGTCACCGCCATTGAGCAGACGGGCGTGGACGCTCAGATGGGTCAGTTGGCGGCGGATATTTACAAGAAGTTCTCGGAGGGTGAGGGCGCCCGCCAGGACTTCTCGGGAATCATCAACACCATTCGTGAGGACAGCGACGACAAGAAGTAGCGTCCCCACACAACTCGGGCCCCGCCTCCAC
>NZ_AJXN01000052.1 GCF_000286355.1 Kocuria atrinae C3-8
GGGGTTCTTTCGTTGGTCGGGGTCAGCGCCTTCCTTCACACGCCGACGACGCCGCTCGGTTCAGTCGTGCGCGCGGCGCTCCAGAGCTTCGCGCACCACCGTGGCGCTGTCCCGCGGTGTGAAGCCGGTGGCTTCAAGCGTGGAAATGTCCAAGCAACTGTTGGTGGGGCGCGGAGCGATGCCCGTCTTCCCAGCCGTGTACTCCTCCGTGCTGACCGGGGTCACTCTCTGGGGATCGTGGCCGAGTTCTTCGAAGATCAGCCGGGCGATCTCCGCCCACGTGGTCGACTCGCCAGAACCGGTCAGGTGATAGGTGCCGTAGTCGGCACCGCTGTCGATCAAGTGCAGCAGTCCCGCGGCCAAATCCGAGGCCGAGGTCAGGCGACCGTGCTGATCGGAGACAACTGACGGGTCCACCCCGTTCTCCGCCAGCTTGGCCATGGTCGCCACAAAGTTGTGCCCGGCACCGATGACCCAACTGGTGCGCACCAGGTAGTGCTTGGACCACGCGGTCACCGCGCACTCGCCCGCGGCCTTGGACTGGCCGTAGACGGACACGGCGCCAGAGCGGCGTCGGGAGCGTAGAACTGGCCGAGCGGCAACTGGCCGTCGAACACGTAGTCCGTGGACACGTGCACCAACGGGACGCCCGCTCGCTCACACGCGGTGGACAGCGCCCGCACGCCGGTGGCGTTGGCGGCCCAGGCCTCGGTGCGGCCCTCGGGAGTTTCCGCGGCGTCCACGGCCGTGTGCGCTGCGGCGTTGATCACGGCTCGATAGCGGCGCAGCCCTTCACCCGAGCGAACACCTTCCGGCCAACGTGCGGGGTTCGTGAGGTCCAGGTCAGCGCGGGTGTAGGCCGTGAACGGAAGGTCTTGATCCGTTAGCGCCCGGGTCAGGGCCGAACCCAGCTGTCCCCCGGTACCGATCACGAGGACCGGAGCGGGCGGCAACGGCTCAACGTCTGCGAGCAACGGGTGGTTGCGATCCTTCTCCGACAGTTCCGCCTGGTCCAGATCAATGGGCCAGTCAATGGCCAGCTGCGGATCCGCGAGGTTCACAAAGCTGTAGGCGGACTGCGCGTCCGCGGACCAGTGGTCGGTCACCAGGTACGTGTACGCGGTGGCGTCTTCCAGTGTCTGGAAAGCGTTGCCCACTCCGCGCGGGACGAAAACCGCTGTGGAGGGTGTGATCTCGTGGGTGACCACGGTGCCGAATCCGGGTCCGCGGCGCAGGTCCACCCACGCCCCGAAGATCGACCCGGTGGCCACGGACACGTACTTGTCCCACGGCTCGGCGTGGATACCGCGCGTGGTCCCGCGGGTTCCGTTGAAGGAGATGTTGTTCTGCACGGGCACGAAATCCGGCAGTCCGGCGGCCGTTGCTTTCGCGCGCTGCCAATTCTCTTTGAACCAACCACGGTTGTCCCCGGGACGCGGCAGATCCACGATCAACAGACCGTCGATCGCGGTGGCGTGGACCTGAACCTGGGAGTCGCTCATTGACCGGCCTCCCGGTACTTGGCTTCGGTCGCTTCCTTGACGGGTTCCCACCAGTCGCGGTGTTCGGTGTACCAGTCGATCGTGTTGCGCAGACCGGACTCGAAGTCCGTGAACTGCGGTTCCCAGCCCAGCTCCTGACGGGTGCGATCGCCATCGATCGCGTAGCGCAGGTCATGGCCCGCACGATCGGTCACGTGGTCGAACTCGTCCTCGGGCCGGCCCATGAGCCGCAGGATGGTGCGCAGCACCGTGAGGTTGTCCGCCTCACCGTCAGCGCCGATCAGATAGGTGCGTCCGATATCGCCCGCCTCCAGAACGCGTAGTACGGCGGCCGAGTGGTCGTCTGCGTGGATCCAGTCGCGCACGTTCTGTCCGGCGCCGTAGAGCTTGGGCTTGATGCCGCTGAGCACATTGGTGATCTGCCGCGGAATGAACTTCTCCACGTGCTGGTACGGGCCGTAGTTATTGGAGCAGTTGGACAGCGTGGCCTGCACCCCAAAGGACCGCACCCACGCGCGCACCAGCAGATCCGAGCCCGCCTTGGTCGACGAGTACGGGCTGGACGGATTGTAGGGAGTCTCTTCGGTGAACTTGGCCGGGTCGTCCAGCTCCAGGTCACCAAAAACTTCGTCCGTGGACACGTGATGGAACCGCGTACCGTGGCGGCGCACCGCTTCCAGGAGCGTGTACGTGCCGATCAGATTGGTGTGCACGAAGGGCCACGGATCGCGTAAAGAATTATCGTTGTGGGATTCTGCGGCGAAATGCACCACGGCATCCGAATCGCGGACCAAAGAATCCACGAGTTCCGCGTCAGCGATATCTCCCACAACCAATTCGCAGCGCTGCGGGTCCAAACCGTCAAGGCTTGCGCGATTGCCCGCGTACGTGAGTTTGTCCAATACCGTGACGGAATGCTGGGTGTGTTCCAGCACGTGACGAACGAAATTGGATCCGATGAAACCGGCGCCCCCGGTAACGAGTAGTTTGCCCATGGTTTTCAATCCTAGGGGCAATTCAGGAGCTGACCTGACTGCCGTCCTTGAGTGTCTGCGGTGCCTTGATGGGCTGCGGCGTGCTCAGCAGATCCAGCGCCGTGCGCAGCCGCGTGGAGGACGTGTGCACGGTGTACGGGAAGTACACGACCTCTACACCCACCTCGGAAAAGCGTGCTTCGAGGTCACGACCGCGCGGTGTGCCCTTCCAGTCGTCGCCCTTGAAAAACTGGTCGAAGCGCACGTGAGCCCAGGTATCGAGCTTGTCCTCGACGGATTCGATGTGGACCTCGTCCACGAATTTCACGTGGGAGACGATCTCCGCGCGCTCGGCTGCGGGCACGACCGGGGCACGGCCCTTGGTCAGTTCCAACATCTCGTCACTGACCACCCCGGCGATCAGGTAGTCGCAGTGCCGCTTGGCCTGGCGAAGGATGTTGAGGTGCCCCACGTGGAAGAGATCGAAGGCACCGGCGGCGTATCCAACCACGCTGCCTTCGGGTAAGCCTCGTAATTCCGCTGCGGACAGGCCTAATCCGCTGTGACCATGGTGATCATCGTGCCCCGAAAACGAAGTGGTGTTGCGCTCAGCCGCCATGATTCCCCCCTAAGGAACAACACTGCACGGTCCCCACCGCACAGAATGCTTCTTCTACCGTAGCAAGGGCGGGAAGAATTTAGAGACTGTTCACCCAATGCGCCGCCGAAAGGTGGACAAATCCGCATTCGTGCTGTCCACACTTACGCGGATTTATCCCCAGTTCCGCGATTCCCACTGGTCCGTTCCGTACTTCCGGCGCATAGTGAGTATCCGGGATGGTGAGGGGACCGCCCGGGGGAGAACACGTTATGGGGCAGATTCAGTTGAGCGAGAATACGATCCACAGACACAGACCAAGCCATGACTCGCACGGTTCGCGTGCGGCCACAATACTCACGACCCTGTTGACGCTGGTGATCCTGGTGGCGCTGGGCGCGCTGGTGTACAACTACGTCAGCAATGCACGCCCACAGGTGGCCACCAGCGCAAACGCAGCGCACAGCATCTCGGCCGTTCATTACACAGGCAGATTCCAGCTCAGTCCTGACTGCCCACCGGCTGCGCCACGGGGAAGATCGCGTCGAGCACTTCGCGAGCCCACGCCAGAATGGCCTCGTCCACGAGATCCTTACCGCCGATCCGATCCGTCTTGGGCTTGGGTATGAGCACCATGCGCCGATCGGTTCCCGGGATCGCCTTGATCTGCGCACCCTGGTACATGCGCTTGAGCCGCATCTCTCGCGACTCCGGTAGGTCGGCGGGCGCGAATCTGATCATGTTGCCTGCGTGGCCACATCCGTCAGTCCCGAAGCGCGCGCCAAGATGCGCAGTCGCGCGACGTCCAACAGGTTCTTGACCGGGGTGGGCAGTGGTCCGTAACGGTCCTGAAGCTCCTCGCCCGCTTCCACCACGGCCTCTTCCGTCGCGGCATTCGCAATGTTTCGGTAGGCCTCCAGGCGCAACCGCTCCCCCGGCACGTAGTCGTGGGGCAGGTGCGCGTTGACGGGCAGTTCGATCTTCATTTCCGACGGCGCCTGGTCCTGATCCCCGCGGTACTCAGCCACGGCCTCGCCCACGAGACGCAAATACATGTCGAAACCGACACCGGCGATGTGCCCGGACTGTTCACCGCCCAGCAGGTTGCCCGCACCGCGGATCTCGAGGTCCTTCATGGCCAACTGCATACCCGAACCGAGTTCGTTGTGCGCCGCGACTGCCTTGAGCCGCTCCAGGGCGGTTTCGCTCAGGGGCTTCTCCGCGGGATACAGGAAGTACGCGTAGGCGCGTTCGCGGCCACGCCCCACGCGACCGCGCAGCTGGTGCAACTGCGACAAGCCGTAACGGTCCGCGCCGTCCACGATCAGGGTGTTGGCATTGGCGATGTCCAGACCGGTTTCCACGATGGTCGTGCACACCAGCACGTCGAACTTCTTCTCCCAGAAGTCCACGATGATCTGCTCCAGCCGGGACTCCGTCATCTGACCGTGGGCCACCGCGATCCGCGCCTCGGGAACCAGTTCCGCGAGCGCCTTGGCCTGCGCGTCGATGGAGGACACTCGGTTGTGGATGAAGAACACCTGGCCTTCGCGCATCAGCTCACGCCGAATAGCCGCGGACACCTGCTTCTGGGTGTACGGGCCCACGTAGGTGAGCACGGGGTGGCGTTCCTCGGGCGGGGTGGCCAGCGTGGAAGTCTCACGGATGCCCGTCATGGACATCTCCAGGGTGCGCGGAATGGGCGTTGCGGACATCGCCAGCACGTCCACGTCCGTGCGCATGGCCTTGAGCTTCTCCTTGTGCTCCACACCGAAACGCTGTTCCTCGTCGATGATCACGAGGCCCAGGTTCTTGAACTGCATTTCCTTGCTGAGCAACCGGTGGGTACCGATCACCACGTCCACCGCTCCGGACCGCAGGCCCTCCAGGGTCGCCTTGGATTCCTTGGCGGTCTGGAACCGGGACAGCGTGGCCAGGCGCACCGGGAATCCGGAGAACCGCTCGGCGAACGTCTCGGTGTGCTGCTGGGCCAACAGCGTGGTGGGCACCAGGACGGCCACCTGTTTGCCGTCCTGGACGGCCTTGAACGCGGCACGCACCGCCACCTCGGTCTTGCCGTAGCCGACGTCGCCTGAGATCAACCGGTCCATGGGAATGGGGCGTTCCATATCCGCCTTGACCTCGTCGATCGTAGTCAACTGGTCCGGGGTCTCGATGTACGGGAACGCCTGCTCGAGCTCGCGCTGCCACGGGGTGTCCGAGCCGAACGGATGCCCCTTGGACGCCATGCGCGCCGAGTAGAGCCGGATCAGCTCGTTGGCGATCTCCTTGACGGCCTTCTTGGCGCTGCGCTTGGTCTTGTTCCAGTCCGAGCCGCCCATCTTGGACAACGACGGCGCTTCCCCACCCACGTACGTGCTCACCTGGTCGAGCTGGTCGGTGGGCACGAAGAGGCGATCTCGCGGACCGTTGCGCTTGGACGGCGCGTATTCGAGCACGAGGTACTCGCGCATGGGTTTGGGCTGACCCGGCGTGATCATGGCACCGGCGATCGGGCGCTGCACGAGTTCGACGAACTGGCCGATACCGTGCTGCTCGTGAACCACGTAGTCACCCTTCTGCAGGGTGAGCGGGTCCACCTGGTTGCGTTTGCGCCGTTGCGGCAATTTGCGCATGTCTCGGGTGGTGTAGGCAGTGGAACGCCCGAGAACATCAGCCTCGGTCAGCAGCGCGATCCGCGGACCGTCGAACACGAATCCGTGACCGGCACGCGCGGTGGTGAGTTCCACGAGACCCGCCTCGGGTGCCTCGTCGATCGACTCGAATCGCGCGGCCGGAATCTGGGCCCCGTGCAGCAGCTCGCTCAGCCGGTCGAGCGGACCGGGTCCGTCCGTGACGAGCACGACCCGCCAGCCCTCGGACATGCGACCGGCCATGAACTGCAACATGGCATCCACGTCTCCGGAGAACCGCGCGGGTTCCCGAGCGGCCACGGTCAGGGTGTCAGCGTCCGTGTCCGCCAGACGGACTTCTTCCTCCGTGGAATCGGCGTCGATGCCGCTCACACTCACAGCGTTCACGTTGAGCCCGGTGATCGACCACCAACCCACCGAACGGTCCAGGGCGAGTTGCCGGGTCTCGGCGATCTCGTGGAACGAGCCGGCAGCCAGGCTGCGCTCTTGGCCATCTTCGGACTCCACGGCGGTATTAAGATCCAGCGGCGCATCGCTGCCCCCGGAGGCCGATTCCCACGCGGCCATGAGGAATTCTTGATTGGTCGCCACCAGGTCGTGGGCGCGAGCACGCACCTTTTCGGGTTCGATCACCACGGTCATCGAGCCCTCAGGCACCAGGGACAGCACCGGAACCATGTCGTCCGCGAGCAGCGGAGCGAGCGATTCCATACCCTCCACGTACTGTCCGCCGGCAATGCGTTCGAGGATCTCCCGGCCACCGGGCAACTGATCCTTGAGCTTGGCCGCGCGGGACATCACCGTGGGGGTGATCAGTAGTTCACGGCACGGCGAGGCCACAATGCGCGTGGGGTGTTCCACCCCGGTTACTGTGCGCTGATCGGCCACCGCGAACCAGCGCATCTCATCAAGCTCGTCCCCGAAGAATTCCAGGCGCACCGGGTGGTCCTCGGTGGGCGGGAAGACGTCGATGATGCCACCGCGCACCGCGAACTCGCCGCGCTTGGTCACCATGTCCACGCGCGAATAGGCAGCGTTGGCCAGGTCCTTGATGAGCTGGTCGAAAGCGTATTCCTCACCGGCCACCAGGGTCACGGGCTGCATGTCACCGAGCCCAGCGACGACCGGCTGCAGGACCGAGCGCACCGGCGCGATGATCACGCGCAACGGTGCCTCGGTCGCTTCCGGGTGCGCCAGTTTGCGGAGCACGCTCAGCCGCTGGCCCACGGTGTCCGAGCGCGGTGAGAGCCGTTCGTGGGGCAGAGTTTCCCACGACGGGAAGTTCATGACCTGTTCGGCCGGCAGGTAGGAGGCCAGCGCCGCCTCGAGATCTTCCGCTTCGCGACCGGTCGCGGTGACCACAAAGGTCACGGGAGCGGGGCCGGAAGGCGAGCCAGCGGCGTCGTCATGGAGACCCGCCACGATCTGCGCCAGGATGGGCGCGCGCAGTCCGTCCGGAGCGCTGATGATCGTCTCGCTGGACCGTTCGGCCGGCGGACGGGAGGCCTGCGCGAAGATGTTGGCGAACGTGCGGTCCTCGGTGAGCGCGGTGTGCAAACCGGTCAGGGACATGTGCGGGCTACTCCTGGTGTGGACGGCAAAATCCCCTCAGAGTATCGGGGACGCGCCCAAGCCTACTCGCCGGGACAGACACGCTCAGCTCGTACGCTGGAGGCATGAACGCTTCCGCAGACGCACCGCTGACCGGCCGCACCGTAGCCATCACCGCGCACCGCCGCGCCGATGAACAGTCCGGTGCTTTCGAACGGCAGGGCGCCGTGTGCTGCACGCGCCGGCACTCAAGTTGGTGCCGACCGACCAGGACGACGCCGTTCTGGCCGCCACCCGCGACGTCCTCGCCTCCCGCCCGGAAATGGTCGTGATCACCACGGGTTACGGGCTCAAGCGGTGGCTGGCCGTGGCCGAAACCGCGGGGCTGCGCGACGATCTCGTGAATATGCTGCGCGAGACTGCGGTCTACGCGCGCGGGGCGAAGGCCAAGGGGCAGCTGCAGTCGGAACAGATCCCGTGCGAGTACACCGGTCAGTCCGGGCGCACGAGTGAGATCGTGGACGCTTTGATCGCTCGTGATTCACGCGGCACCGTGGCCGTTCAGGTCCACGGCATCACCGACGACGAGCAGCTCACGCGACTGTCGGATGCCGGCTTCACCGTGCTCACTGTGGCCCCTTATCAGTGGGCCTCCGCGGACGAGGGCTCACGGCTCGCGGATCTGACCCGCTCGATTGCCAGCGGCGAAGTCGACTACGTGACGTTCACCGCCGCACCGGCCGTGGACGCGTTGTTCGACGCCGCCCGCGCGGCGGGGACCTACGAGTCGCTCGTGAGTGCGTTGAGGGGTGGTCATTGCACCGCGGTGGCCATCGGCCAGTGTGTGTGCAGCCGTTGGAAGAGGCCGACGTGCTGGCCGTAGTGCCCGAACGGTTCCGACTCGGTGCCATGGTCCGCGCCGTGTGCGAGCACGCCCGCGCGGAGATCTCCGCAGACGGCTCGTAGGGCGTGGTGGTTACTGAGCTGAACGCTCGGCTCGTGCCTGTGCCCGTGCCGATACAACCTTGATCCGCTTATCCGCGAACGGCTTGTTCGTAGTGTTCGACCACGAGTTCGGTGAGTTCGGTCGGCGTGGGTTCGTCGGGTAGCAACAGGGGCGCCGCAGTGATGTCTGCGCCGGCCTTGAGAGTTTTGGTGTGGAAGAACCCCGGGGCCAACAAATAGGTGGCCACCAGGACCCGCGCGTTATTGCCCCCGGGATCTTTCTCGGGACCGTTCTGCAACTGGCTCTCCGATGTGCGCCTTGATTTCCGGGCGTCAGCCACTGCACCCTCAACCGTGGGTTCTGCCGCCGAGAGGAAGGCCACTCGGACTGGCAGACCCAGCTCTTGGGCCAGCTGGTCGGCGGTCACACGGCAGTCGCGCACGGCGTCCGGTTCGGAGGATCCGGCGGCGGCCATGATCACGGTGTCGTGCTCGGTGATCGGCTCGGCGCCGTGCGCCCGCACTGCCTCGTGCAGGCGGCGGGCCATGACAGCAGCCAAGCGCGGATCGGGACCGAGTGCCGCCGCGACTCGATGTTCCGGGTTTCCCTTGATCGCTCGCGCCATGTCCACGTACACGTGGTAGCCGGCCGACAGCAGCAGTGGCACGATCACGGTGGGCTCGTCGCTCAGTTCTCGGGTGCGGTCCGTCAGACTGGGCTCTTGGACATCAACCCACGTGTCGATCACGGACACGGGTTCGAGCGCCGAGCGGACCTCCGCGACGAGTTGGGCCACCGCGGCCTGACCGGACGGGTTTCCCGTTCCGTGCGCACAGGCCAATAAAAATGGCCGCGCCAGCGCGGTTTTTTGTTCAGCGTCGTCGTCGAGCGCGTGCACGACCGGTCCGATCACCGTGACTGCCGGGGAAACGCACCCCGCGGCGGCGGTGTCCACCACCGCGGTCGCGAGGGTGGTGAACGTGCTGCGTTCCTCTGGGCTAAAGCCCTTCTCCAGAACGGCAAGCGGCGTATCCCCGGCCAGTCCGTGACGCATCAGTCCGCTGACGGTCTGCGGCAGCGTGGCCACGCCCATGAGCAGCACGATGGTGGCTCCCGAACGCGACAGGCCCGCCAGATGCTTCAACTCATGTTCGTCCAGCGGATCGTGGCCGGACACCACGGTGAATGACCGGCTCAGTTCGCGGAACGTCACCGGAATTCCGGCGTTTTCGGGAACCGCCACCGCGGAGGTGATGCCGGGGATCACGTGCACGTCCACGCCCGCCTCACGGCACGCGAGCAGCTCCTCTCCCCCGCGCCCGAACACGAACGGGTCCCCGCCCTTGAACCGGACCACGCGCTCGCCCGCGAGAGCAGCCCGGATCATCTGATCCTGAATGTCGGACTGCGGAACGGGGTGGTGCCCGGGTCGCTTGCCCACCGGTACCACGCGCACTCCGGGCGCCAGTTCGTCGGTGACTTCAGGGGCCAGGCGATCGGCGTAAATTACATCCGCGTGCGCGAGTGCGCGCAAGCCAGCAGCGGTGATCAGCCCCGGATCACCGGGGCCACCGCCCACCAGGGTGATGCTGCCACCCGTTCGTTCCGGGACCCGCTCCACGCTCACCGGCAGCGCGACCCCGACGGCCGCCAGCGCTCGGCGCCACGCGGAAGCGTCATGGAGTGGATCGACGGAATCCCCGGCTGCGGGCGTCGCGACGACCACGAAACCGACCCCGCTCAGGGACCGAGCAGACACATCCTCCGGGCGATCGATCTCGACGACCCCGGCTGCGGCACGCTGGTAGGTGCCGCGCAGCGCCGTCGTCAGTCGCCGGGGCCCAGGAGGGCGACCGTGACGAAGCTCAGGTCGACGTGGGCGTGCATAAACTCTCCCGGGATGTGAAGCTGCACCCCGAGTGCCCGGGGCGGGTCGCAACCGATGCTATCGGTGCGCGCTCCCAATCCCGCAGGCCAAGCCAGCGGCGGTAGCGAGCATTACCTCGCGTGACACAAACACGCGTCTCAGCGCCGCATTTCCTCGTTGTAGCCCACGCTGCGATCCACCGTGCGCTGACGGTTGACCAGCCACCGTGTGCCGCCCGGCAGATTGGCGATCGCTGCCTTCACGCGCACGCGGCGTTGCGTGGGCATCATCTCGGCGGCGCGCCTGAGGTGCTCCTTGGCATCGTCCCCGCGGCCGTCCCGCAGTGCCTGTTCCGCTTCCGACGCCGCTGCGAGCGGAGACCCGTAGTCGAGTCGCCGCAGCAGCTTGGCGCGTTCCTCGGTGCTGAACTTGCCGTCGAAACGACGGAGTGTCTTCTGCAGCGCCATCTCTTCGCCCGCGGCCATGCGATCACGCTGGGACTGCATGGACCCGCCCGTCCACGAAATGATGTTGGTGACCTCTTCCACCCGGTCGAAACGCCAGCCCGAGTAGATGGCGCGCAGCCACAGCTCCCAGTCCTCCACGAAAACCTGCTCCGGGTCGAAGGTTCCCACCTCGGTGAAGAAGCAGCGCGGGAACAATCCGTACAAGCTGCCGATGTTGTACTCCAGAATCACCGACCGCTGTTGATCGGCTTCGGGCATCTTTTCGCGGTACTGCAGACGCCCGGTGTTGATCCCACCCGTGGTGCACTGGAAGGCGTTGGCGTAGACAACGGTTCGGGACGCGCTCTCGTTGGTGTCGAGTTCCTCGTAGCGTTCCAAGAGAGTGCTGAGGTGGTGCGGAAGCAATGTGTCGTCCGCGTCCAGGAACGTGATGAAGTCCCCCGTGACCATGTCCAACGCGCGGTTTCGGGCAGCACCGCAACCGGCGTTGTCCTGGCGGAGCACACGCACCTGGCGACCGGGCCGGTTGAGTGCCTCGTACCCTTCGAGCACCTGTGACGTGTGATCCGTGGAGCCGTCATCCACGATGAACAGCTCGATGTTCGGATGGGTTTGCCGCAGCACACTGCTGATGGCCTGACCCACCAGGTCCTGGCCGTTGTAGACAGCGATGACCACGCTGATGAGCGGATGTTCGAGTTCTGTTTCCGTGTGATGGTCCACGTTGATTCCCCCTGTAGTGGCGAGCACGCTCTCCCCTGCGTGTCTCGCCTCCAGTCTAGGAAGCCGGGCCCGTTAACCGCCGCCGGGGATTCGTCCACACATAAGGGCACGAATCCGTGAAATCAACGATCCCGCCGCGCCAGATGCTGGGTGGTGTCGTTACAGTTTTGAATGCGAACACTTTGGGGAACGATCCGTACCGCTTTCGCGCGGGTCGTGAGCGTTTGCATTTATTCAAGGGGGAGATGAGTGAATCTCAATCAGTACATGCGCTGCTTGAAACAGCAGTGGTGGATCGTTGTTCTGACCGCGGTGCTGGGACTCATCGCGGGCGCGGGCTCGGCCATGATCATGCCAAAGTCATACGAGTCCCAGGCGCAGGTGTTCGTCAACGTGGCCAACCCTCAGTCGGTCACCGACCTGCAGATGGGTGAACAGTTCGCCATGGCCCGCGCGGTTCGTACGCGCAGGTAGCCACCACCAATTCGGTCTTGCAGCCGGTGGTGGATGAACTCGGCCTGGACGCCACGCCGGAATCGCTGGCCGAATCCGCCGTGACCGTGACCAATCAGCCCAACACCGCGATGATCACGATCACAGCCACGGGAGATGCACCCGAGGACACCGCGCGCCTGGCACAGGCCACCGCCGAAAGTCTCGTGGAGGTCGGTCAGTCGTTGGAGTCCGGACCGCAGCGTGGCGAACAAGCCGGAGTCAATCTGACCGTGGTGCAACGCGCGGCGACCCCGGAGAATCCCGCTGCACCCTCGTTGGTGCTCAATACCGCACTGGGCTTCTTCGTGGGATTGGTCCTGGGACTGCTGATCGTCCTGGTGCGCGGTGATAAGCCGTCCTCTCGTTCACGACGACTGCAAGCCGGAGGGTCTCATGAGCGCTGAGCACGACAATCCGTCACGACCCACACGAACCACCTCGCGCGACGCGGTGGTGGTGTGCCCCACCGAGTACGGTGGCCAGCTGGAACACGCCGCTGATTTGGCACTGGCGCTGCTGGAGGATCCGCAGGCCGACCGAGTGTGGCTCGTCTCCCGCCCGGTGCCCGGGAGTACCTTGGCTGGGGCTCGGATCATCCGATTCAGGTCGTGGAGACGGTGCCGCCGCGGCGCACCCAGTCCCCCGAGTCCAAGATCGGGAAAATCCTCAAGCCGGTTCTTCAGGTCGCGGATCTGCTGCGGGAGCACGCCGCCGTCCGCTCGGTCGCGAAACAGGCTGACGGGCGTGCCGTGCTGGCCCTGGATTCCACCAAGTACCCGTTGCCGCGCGTCCTGTGCGCATCCCGAGGTCAGGCGGTCTCGGTGTTCGTGCACAACGCCCAACCGCACTTCGACCTCTCGAATCCGTCCGTGCGCGAACGCGTACTGCTGTGGCTCGAGCGCTCGTGCGCGCGCCGTTCCGATCAGGTGATCACTCACGGTCAGGACCAGAGTGAGATCGTGCGCGGATATACATCCAAACCGGTGTCCGCCGTGGACCTTCCGGTGTCTTCGCGCTTGGAGCTGGCAGATGCGCCGGTCTCCAGCGCCATTCCGAGCACCCCCTACGCCCTGTGCATCGGTGAGATGCGCGCCAACAAGGGCATCGAACTGGCCATGGACGCCGCCGTGCGCGCGGACATCCCGCTGCTGGTTCGGGGCGCAGCGGAAAGCCCCGAGCTCTCGTACGCGTTGGCCCGCCGGGCCGCGGCCGGGCGGTGCGTGGATTTCGAGGACGAGTTCTTGTCCCGCGAGGACTTCAACGCGTTCATCCTCAACGCTGCGGTCATCGTGCTGCCCTACACCCACTTCGATGCGCACAGCGGAGTGCTCGCCAAGGCCGTGGGAGCCGGTGTGCCGGTAGTGTCTTCGGACCTCCCGTCCTTGCGCGCGCAGGCCGGTGACTACCCGCAGTTCACCGCTGCGGACGTTCACGACACGGATGCCTTTGGCGCAGCCCTGCGCACGGCGTTCGACGCCGCCGTGTCCGGTTCGCAGGACAACTCGCCCCAGCCTGTGGGCGAGCGCGCTACGCACGGGACGCACGCGGCGTCGTCGCCCTCGAAGCACCAGGACTGGGTGCCGACCGTGGCTGCGGTGATGAGCGCGGAGCGAGCGTGAAGCGGCGGCCGCTGTGGGCCATCTGGGCCCCCAAACATGTGCGGCTCCCCAAGCGCGGTGCCCTGCCCGAAACCGGGACGCGGCTGGATCGAAACCTGTCGCGCGCGCTGCTGGTGCTGTCCGCGCTACCGTTCGCGGCGCTGCCCATGGGCTCGAACACCAACCTGCCCCTGACCAGCGTGGTGGCCGTGGTGTTGATCGCCCGGTGCGCCAAGTACATGCCCATCATGTGGACCGCGCTGCTCGTGGCGGCCGCACCGTTTTTCGCGGCGGCCGTGCGGATGTTCATCAATCCCGAACCGTGGCAGGTCGCCGGGTCCGTGACGTGGGTGGTGTTCACCCTGCCTTTCGCGGGTGCGGCGGCGGCCATCGTGTTCCTGCGCTACCGCGCCATTGCCTGGTTGAGCTGGACCATTCTGCTCAGCGCGGCGTACGCGCTCGTGCAGAAGTACATTTTCTTCGACATTCTCGACACGGTGCCGTTCGAGTCCTTCTACGATCTGCCCGGCTACGCCAATGTCTCCGAGTTCACCGAGACGTTCCTGACGTACGTGCGCCGACCGTTCGGGATGTTCCCGGAGACATCTTTCATGGTGGGCTCTCTCTCGCTCATGGCCATGGCGCTCGTGATCCTGGTGCGCCACTATCACCGCACCATCAACCTGCGGGACGGCGTGGCCCTGGCACTGGTGCTGTGGGCCGTGGCCATCTCCGGTTCGGGCAGCGCGTGGTGGTGCTGGGCGTGGTGCTGATCGCGGCCATCGCGCCGTACGCCGCGCGTAACGCGTGGGCCAGCATCATCCTGGTGCCCGCGGGTCTAGCCGGTGCCGTGGCGATCGGTGCGCGCACACTCCAGGACCGCAGCGAATCCTTCAACTGGTCCTGGTCGGACCGGTACTCGTCGATCGCGGCGTCCGTGCGGTATTTCTTCGCGGATCCCGCCGTGTTCCTGTGGGGCGTGGGCCGCGGCAACACCAACGAGATCTTCCTGACCCACCGCATGCCGCTGGGCGACCTGCAGCACTACAACCCGCTGCCGGACATCTACAGCGTGACCGGCCGCGTGATCCTGGAGAGCGGCGTGTTCTTCGGCCTGGGCCTGGTGCTGATCATGTCCGTGCTGATCCTGCGCGCCGGTGGTCGGAATCCGCTGTGGCTGGGCCTGTGTGCCTTCATCGTGTGGGCCGTGATCTCCGGTCTGACCATCAGCTACGACTCCGCGTTCTGGATCTGGGGCATGGCGGGTATCTGCCTGGGGCTGGAGCTGACCCGATCCTGGCCGGATCCGCCCGCACCTTCTTCGACCGACCCGCATTCGAGCTCGAACACCCATCCCACCGAAAGGTTGCCTCATGCGCATTCTGCACATCGTCAATGACGCCGACACCGGCGGCGCCCAGACGCTGATCGAGCAGTTGCTGCGTGTGACCCGCCCCGGGGACGAGGCCCACCTGCTGGTCCTGCTCTCCCCGGCGTCGCTGTCCTCCCGACTCGAGTCGGTGGCCACGAGCACCACGTATTCGGGGATGTCCCGGAAATCGGTGGTTCCGGCCAAGGGCGTTCGCGATGTCCTGCGGTTGGTCAAGAAGCACAAGATCGACGTGGTGCACTCGCACCTGCACCAGTCCGACCTGATCAACGAGCTCACGCCACATGGCCGCCCGCGGGTGTCCACTCTCCATTCGAGCCTGGACGTCTCGTCCAATCCCGTGGCCAAGGTGGTCTGGCGGACGGTGGCGGGTCTCTCAGGCCGGTTCAACGCCGTGGTGGCGTGTTCGGCCTCCGCCAAGAACTTTGCGGCGAAACTCGGTTACAAGTTCCCGGCGGAGCAGATGCGGATCGTGCACAACGGAAGCGCCACGCGTCCTCGCCCGCTCCTGAGCCCACCGGCGAGCCCGTGTTCGTACACCTGGCACGCTTCGCCGAACCCAAGGACCACCCCAACCTGTTCCGCGCGTTCGCCATGGTGCGCGAGCAAGTTCCCGGGGCCACCCTGGTGTGTGCCGGGCACGGCGTGGACAACGACAATCAGGAACTCACGCGCGGTCTCGACCGGCTGGGCATCCGCGATGCGGTATCCCTGTTGGGCCCGGTGGACAACGTGCGCGAACTGATTCGCACCGCTCACGCCGTGGTCTTCTCCAGCTACCACGAGGCACTCCCCATGGCCGGCATCGAGGCCATTGGAGAAGGCGTCCCAGTGATCACCACCGATACCGGGGATGCCAAGGACCTCACCGTGGATGAGCGGGCCGTGGTGCCCGTGCGGAATTCCGAGGCATTGGCTGAGGCCATGACCTGGTACGTGCAACAGTCGCCGGAGGACCGCAAGAGCATGCGACAGGCCAGCTGGGACAAGGCCGCCACCGAATTCGACGCGCTGGTCACGGCGGACACCTACCGCCAGCTGTACGTGCAGTTGCTGGGGGCAGCTCGAGCCTGACCACGCCGGGCGGTGAAAGCGCTCCCTGCCCACACCACGATGTGGGGCAGTTTCAGGCCACTTCTCACGCGAGAAGTGGCCTGAAGACTCCCAGAATCTTTGTAGTCGTGATCGGCTCGGAAATGACCTGCGTCAGGCCGGGGACTGAGCGGCGTCGCGCTCGTTGAGAACGTCATCGCGGCGTCGGATCCGCTTGAACGCGCCCAGGAACACGACGCCCAGGACGAACGCGCACACTCCGATGCTCAGAACGTCACCGAGAACCTGGGCGAGCAGCGCGAACGTCACGGCCGCAGTAGCGGCGACCAGCACCATGCCCGTCCACGCCAGCACGTGTTTGGAGCGCGAACCGCTGGTTTCGGTGCTCTCGCTGAAGTAGATCTGCACGGGCACGAGCAAGAGCAGCGGTGCCACAGCGGCGAGCATCACGTAGCCCAGATCGCCGGTGTCGGAGGCAATCCACACGGCAGGCAGGGTCAGTAGCAACACGAACAGGCTGATCAGCGAGGCGATCAACGGGTTACCGCGCAGCGTCATGATCAAGTTGGGCACCTGGCCCATGGCCTCGGCCATCACGCCCACGACCACCACGGCCAGCGCCGGAGCGGCGAACGCGAATTCGGAGCCGAGCCACACGGTCAACAGTTCATTGGGCAGCGCGGCCAACGGCACGCTGATCAGCAGGCCAACCAGCAACGAGACGGTGAACGCCACGCGAATGTGCTCGCCGGCCTCCCCCACCGCGGATTTCTTGATGGGGTAGGCGAACGGCATCACGATCCAGCTGATGATCAACCGGGCACTCTGGAACACGCGCATGAGCGCACCGAATGCCGTGGCCGCTTGCAGACCCAGCGTGGGCCCCACGATGAACAGCGGCAACTGGTAGACACCCAGCAACGACAGCGAGCCGATCGACAGCACCGAGGACATCTTCAGCAGCGGCTTACCCTGCAACCGCCACGCGCCACGGATCATCCGGGGCATTCCGAAGCGCTGGTACACGGCCCAGAAGCACACGAGCGGCGGGAGCAACAGGGAAGCGCACTCCACCATGACGATCGTGATGAGCCCACCGTCCAGCGGGATCAACAGGGCGTAGCCTGCCGCGCGGCCCAGAATGGCGACGACCGCGGCCTTGCGCTCGATGTCCGGTCGGTTCAGGGCCCACAGGATCGAGTTGCACGCACGCCCCAGCACCGAGAAGAACAGCGTGGCTCCGGCGGCGATCACCAGTGGAATCACCGCGCGCTGATCCTGTTCCGGCACATCCACCGTGGTCAGGTACAGCGGGAACGCCACGAAGTACAGGGCGGTGAGCACCACCGACAGCACCAGGAACACGGCGAGCGCCACGGCCACAAAGCTGCGCCGATCCTTGCGGTGCTTCGCGTTGTCCGGGATGTCGGTCAGGGTACGGACAATGCCCGTGCCCAGGCCGAAGTCGGACATGGTCAGCAGTTGGATGGCGCTGGAGGCCAAGACCCACAGACCGTACGCTTCCGCTCCCACGATCGTGATGGCGAACGGGTAGAGCAGCAGCAGTCCGAAGACGCTCGTGAACCCCGAAATGTAGTTCCAGGCGATGTTGGCGCCCAGCGGGATTCGCCGGCTTCGGTGGCCTTGTCGGCGGTGAGTGAGTGCTTAGCCATTCCCGGGCGACCGTCCTTCCCACTGCGAGAGCAGTTCAACGACTCGTGTGATCACCACGTCGCGGGCGGTGCGGGACAGGATGGAATGGTCCACGTTGGCAGGTACTCCTCGCGGATATCGCGGCCGCGGGCGGTGAGTCGCTCCACGGCTCGTGGGGTCAGGGTCTCGCGGTAACGGGGTTCGTCCTGCGGGCCGACCAGCAGCACCACGCGGGCGTTGCGGCTCGCGCAGTCCAGGGTGTAGTCCGCAATGGACGCCTCAGGGTGACGCGCAATCAGATTCCACGCCGGCTCGGGCGTGTAGTGACGCAGCGCATAGGAGCCTTTTCCTTGACGGTTCCCAGCACGGATTTCGCCGCCGACGCCGCTCCGGCCACCTTCTCCTTGACCGCGTCCTTGCGCGGCGTAGCGGGTCGGGCGAGCTCCTCCTTGGCCTGCTGTGAGGTGATCGCAGCGGCGTGCAGGCGGGCATCAGCGTCATAGGACTTGCGCAGTTCATCGAAGAACTCCTGCTTCATGCGCCATTCGTTCTGATTGAGCAGAATCATGCCGTCCACCGGAATGCCCTGGGGTTCGCGGGCCGCGCACAGGGTGTCCCAGGCACCGGAGCAGAGCACGGTGGCACCACGGTGGACTTGAAGTGATTGTTGAGCACTGGGCCTGCTCGCGCATGGCCTGGGCATTGGCGTGCCGGTACGGATTGGGATCACGGTCCGTCCAGAGCTCGGCGCGGTCCGCGGCGCCGTCGCGATCGGCGCGCAAACTGGCCACACCGTGTCCGGCGAGCTCGCGCGCGGTTTCGGACCACAGTGCGGAACCGTCGCGGGGTTCGGACGCACCCGGGGCGTAGAACGTCACGGGCTTCCCGGGGTGCGAGGCAATCGGACGACCGGGCTTGTCCGTGACCACCGGCCCCGTCAGCACACCCATGTAGTCCTTGGGCTCCACCCGCACGATCTCCTCCGCGCATTCCATGCCGGTGGCTGCGGTGAACTCATTGCGCAGCGGTCCGCGGCCGTCGCCTCCCATGGGAGTCAGCTCGGGGCGGGGAAGCATGCGGATCAGCTGATCCAGAATGTCGTAGTGCACGCGTGTGTCCAGGGACTCCACGCCGTACATGACCTTGGCGCGCGGCTGGTCCTTCTCGCGGAAGATCGTCACGTGCTCCGGCAGAGTTGCCAGTTTGCGAGGGTCGCGCAGAGCCGAGAGTTGTGCGGCCTGCTCATTACTCAGGCACAGTCCCATGAGATCCACGCGGTCGCCCACGGGGATGTCCGGCAGGGTGGCGTTACGCAACCGGGACCACTGCTTCACGAACACGGACCCTGCCACGGGCTCCCACGCGATCACGTGATCGAAGTGCTCGGCGATCCCAGCGAGCAGCGTGGCACCGATCCGGTGACCGATGGCCCACACGGGCAGCTCTTCCGTCCCGCACACCTGGCGCGCGTGAGCAGCGGTGTCGAGCAGGTCCTGCCGCCATGCCTCCACCACGTTCTGATCCGGCTCCAGAGCATGCGAATCGCCCACGCCGCGATAGCACGCGCGCGCCACGCAATAGCCTTCCGAGGCCAAGAGCATGGCCAGCTGCCTGTTGGAACGGTAGGCCTGGATGTGTTCGCGGCCCACCGGTGGTGCGAGCACCACGAGCCTCGTGCCTTCCCGTCCACGGGGGTGTGCACCCACGTCTGAATGGCGTCGGTTCCACTGCGGGTCCACATGGCCTGACCCATAATTCCGGCGTAGTTATCCTGTTGCATAGCTCTCCCCTGTACCTGCTCTGCCCGTTCTGTGCCCGTGGTCATGGTGTTGACGGCGCGCCCAACGCCTTCTTCTCCAAGAGGGGCACGTGCACCCCGTAGATCTCACACAGTCGGTCCCGCTGCACCTTGCGGCAGTTCTCCCACAAGGCCTGCTGGGACCAACCGCACAGGTGATCGCGGGTCTCCGGATCCACGATCTCGTTCCAGCGCGCGGCCACGTCCTGGGGGGTGTCCACGACCAGCGGAAGGCCGGAATCGTCGAACACGCGGATCCGGCGCACGATCACCGGAATATGATTCGCCGCGGCTTCAAGCACCGTGATGGGGAACCCTTCCCAGCGCGCGGTGTGGAGGTAAACGTCCGCGGTCTTGAGCTGTTCCTGCACTTGGTCGTGAGCGATCCAGCCGGTCACCTTGATGCCGTAGTCACGGAACAGCTGTTCCACCTTCTCGTCACCGCCACCCACCCAGATGGGGGCTACGCGGAAGCCGGCATCGCGAATGGCCTGCACCGTCTCCGCGAAGAACACGGGGTCCTTCTGCGCCGTGAGTCGGCCGGCGCCGGCCAGGACCAGAGGTTCATCCGCGCCCTTGGTCGGGCGGGGCTTGGAGTCAGGTTCGGCCACATTGGGTACGTAGACCGTACGCGGGGACACCGGGCCCCAGTGGGCCACGTTGTTCTCGGCCTTCGAACATCCGGCCAGCACGTCCGTCCGCGCGGCCAGCGCACCTTCGAGCGCCAGAACCCAGCCGGGTCAGACGCGAGTGGTCCAGGCGCGAGAACGACCACGCGTGCGGCGTGTACACCTGCTTGATGTGGGCGAGCGCGGGGTCGAAGTACTTCTGCACCTTGCGGGCCACGGGTCCGCGTTGGGCCAGTTTCTCCGCCCGAATCCGACGCCGCCGCTGTCCTTCTCGCAACAGGTCGCCGTGTCGTTCGGCGCGGGTCGTGGGCGCCCCGGGGGTGCGCAGCGGTGACAAGGTGTCCACCGGCTTGCGCGGCAGGTGCCCCACGGCCAGGCGTGCATAGACGCCCGCGTAGCTGGAATGGGAGTGGATCACGTCCGGGTGGATCTCGCTGATGGCCCAACGGGTGGCCTTCAGGTTGGCCAGGTGACCTCCGGGCAGAAAACGCACGGAAGCGAAGTCGATGTCCACTGGTCCTCGAGGTTCACGGCCTCCGGGCGCAAATGGCACAGCAAGTGGTGATCACATTCCGGGGTGGCTCGCGCGTAATCCCGCACGGCCGCGGCCACGCCCCCGCCAAAGGCTTCCACTACGTGCAGCACCACGGGTCCGCTCGGCGTGCCCGGATCAGCGGCATCACGATGCGGAGATTGCAGAGCGTGGGCCCGGTGCGGGCGCGGAGGTGTCGTGGTGCGTCTGCTGCACCAAAGTGCCCGTTGCAGGCGAGCTGGAACCGTTCATCTATTTCCCCCTGATGAAGCGCGCACCGCATGAACTACTGCAGAGCGCCTAGTCAGCGCGACAAAACACGCAGGTCACGGGATCCCCACCCCGTTTATGTGACCCTGCGGCATTCCCCTGCCGCGGGTCTTTTCCAGTCTAGGTTTGAGCGCGCAATCGGCAGCTTCCCAGGGCCAAACTGGCTGTCCCATCTTTAGCGGACAGCCCAACCCCGCTTTCTCTCAGGTCTCCCGGATGATCATGGGCCTAGGATGGATTCGCTGGCCACAACGCGTCTCGCGTTCATCGATTTCTAGGAGAACCATGTCTGTCAACGCCTCCACCACCGTCAAGGCTCCGCTGGAGACCGTGCTCAAGACCTTCGTCGACGAGGCATTCGTCCGTCACGTGAGCGACCGCGCGGGTACGCAGCTGGAATCCTTCGAGGTTTCCGGTGACATCAACACGGCCTTCACCGTGACCACCGTGCGCACCATGTCCCCGGAGAAGCTGCCCGACATGGTCCAGAAGTTCGTCAAGGGTGCCGTCAAGCTCAACCAGGTGGACACCTACGACGCTCCGGCCGCGGACGGTTCCCGTAACGTGCGCACCGAGATCAAGGCCCACGGCCTGCCCGTGGGTGCCAACGCCACTCAGAACCTGAAGCCCTCCGGTGAAGAAACCGTGATCGACGTTGCCGGTGACGTGGTCGCCAACATTCCGCTGGTCGGCAAGAAGATCGCCGCTGCCGCCGAGCCCTACATCGGCAAGGCCCTGACCCTGCAGGCACGCGCCGCAGAATCTTGGATCTCCAAGCACTGATCATTAACGCATTACCTGAGAACCGGGGGTCGCTCGAACGGCCCCCGGTTTTTAGTTGGTGAGGCTATATGATGACCCAAGATATCCGCAGATCGAATGGAGTTTGGCTTTGAATGTGGCCGTGAACAATCCGTCACGCGCGGGCAATCTGGGTGCGTTCCTGAGGCGTGACACCACGGGCGGCCTGCTGTTGCTGATCGCTATGGTGGCTGCTCTGGTCATCGCCAATTCACCGCTGGGTGACTTCTACTTCGGCGTGCGTGACGCCACGTGGGGATCGGTGTTCCCGGATTCGATCACACGGTCGGCGAATGGGCCGCGGACGGCCTGCTGGCCATCTTCTTCTTTCTCACGGGGCTCGAGCTCAAGACGGAGTTCGTCAACGGCGAGCTGCGCAATATCCGAAAGGCCATGCTGCCCGTGGTCGCCGCTGTGGGCGGCGTGATCATGCCCGCTTTGATCTATCTGGGCATCAACATCGCCGCCGGCGCCGAAGAAACGGCCATGCACGGTTGGGCGATTCCGACCGCCACGGATATCGCCTTCGCGGTGTCCGTCCTGGCGGTCGTCGGCTCCGCGCTGCCCACGGCCATGCGCACATTCTTGTTGACGTTGGCCGTGGTGGACGACTTGATCGCGATCATCATCATCGCGTTCGTCTACACGGAATCCGTGCGCGTCCTGTTCCTGGGCGGTGCCGCGGTGCTGCTCGTGATCTTCTGGGTCCTCACCCACAAGTACGCCAACTGGTTCATGGCCAAGCACTGGGCCGCCTGGGTCATCTTGTTGCCCATCGGCGTGGCCACGTGGTGGTGCGTCTACGAAGCCGGCGTGCACGCCACCATTGCCGGTGTGCTGTTGGGCTTCATGGTTCCCGTCATGAAGACCACTCCCCGCGTGATCCGTCACGAGGATCCCGACATGGGACTGGCCCCCGCCCTGGAGCACCGTTTCCGTCCGCTGTCCAACGGCCTGGTCATCCCCATCTTCGCGTTCTTCTCCGCCGGTGTTGCCGTCGGTGGTATCGATGGCATCAAGTCCGCCGCCGCAGACCCCGTGGCTCTGGGCATCGTGGCGGGTCTGCTGATCGGTAAGCCCGTGGGCATCTTCGGTGCGGCGTGGCTCATGGACCGGTTCAGCCCAGCGGTGAAGGACAAGGACTACACCTGGTTCGACCTGTTCGGTATGTCGTTCGTGGCCGGTATCGGGTTCACGGTGTCCCTGCTCGTGGCCGAGCTGAGCTTCGGCATCGGCAGCCCCCACAACGATCACGCCAAGGTGGGCATCCTGTTCGGCTCCATGCTGGCGGCACTGATTGGTGGCGGCATGCTGCTCGCCCGCAACGCCAAGTACAAGAAGGTGCGTGCGCACGGCGTGGACCCGGACGTCTACGACAACTAGGTCCTGCGCGGCCCGCCCTCGGCCGCACAGCGAAACGGCCGGTGAGAACCTCTAAGGTTCTCACCGGCCGTTCGTCATGTCAGGATCGCGGGCCGCTGGTGCGCTCCCTCGTCCGCAGAGCTATGTCGTTCGGGCCTTCGACGCCGCTTGGTTCACCGCGTCCTCCACGGCCACCCAGCTGAGCATCGCGCATTTCACCCGCGCCACGAACTTGGACACCCCAGCAAACGCGGCGGCGTCGCCCAGGATTTCCTCGTCGGGTGCCACTTGGCCACGGGAACGGAGCATCTCGCGGAAGTGCTCGATCATGGCCTCCAGCTCGGGCAGGGTCATACCGGGTGCCATCTCGGACAAGACCGACGCCGCCGCCATCGAGATCGAGCAACCCTCACCGTTCCATTCCACGGCCTCCACGGTGGGATTCTCGCCGGCAGTCACCGCAACGCGCACGGTGATCTCGTCACCGCACGTGGGGTTGTACTGGTGCGAGACGCCGCTGCGCTCACCGGCCGATGAGACGTCCTGTTCAGTCTCCCCGCTGCGCTTGTGGGAGTGCTCCAGAATAATGGTTTGGTACAGCTGGTCCAGCTCAGCGCTCATGCGCCCTCCGCCCGGAAGTAGCCGCGAACGCGCGAAAGCTCGTCGAGGAAGCGATCGACGTCGTCGGTGGTGTTGTACAAATAGGTGCTCGCGCGCGTGCTGGCTGTGAGGCCCAACTCGCGGTGCAGCGGCTGTGCGCAGTGGTGACCCACGCGCACGGCGATCCCGGCCACGTCCAGGAGCTGGCCCACGTCATGGGCGTGCACCCCGGCCACGTCGATGCTGGCCAGGCCCACGCGCTCGACGCCCGGTGCGGGACCGAGGAGGCGAACGCCGTCGATCTCCGTGATCCCTCGCGCCAACCGGCCGCCGAGCTCGGCCTCCCACGCCTCGATGCGGTCCATGCCGATCTTCTCGAGGTAGCGAACGGCCTCGGCCCAGGCCACGGCTTGGCTGATGCGCTGCGTGCCGGCCTCGAAGCGGACGGGTGAGTCGAGGTACTGCGCGTGCTCGGTGGTGACCTTGGTGATCATGGAACCGCCGGTCAGGAACGTGGGCAACGCGTTGAGCAGCTCGCGGCGGCCGTAGAGCGCGCCGATGCCCGTGGGGCCCAGCATCTTGTGCGCGGAAAATACGGCAAAGTCCACGCCGAGGGCCGGGAAGTCGATGGGCATGTGCGGAACGGATTGGCACGCGTCCAGCACCGTGAGCGCGCCGACCTTCTGTGCTTCGGCGACGACGCCGGGCACGTCCGTGATCGCGCCCGTCACGTTGGACACGTGCGTGAAGGCGACGAGCTTGGTGCGCTCCGAGAGGGTGGCGGCGACCGCTTGCGGCGTGATCAGGCCGCGTTCGTCCACGGGAACCACGCGCAGGGTGGCGCCGGTCCGTGCGGCCAGTTCCTGCCACGGGATCAGGTTGGCGTGGTGCTCGGCCTGGGTGGTGACGATCTCGTCACCGGGGCCCAAGCGGAAGCGCTCAGCGTGCTCGGAGCCATTGGAGCCCGCGGTCGCATTGGACATCGCGTAGCTCAGGAGGTTGAGGCCCTCGGTGGCGTTGGAAGTCCACACCAGGGAATAGGGATCTGCACCCACAAAGCGGGAGACAGTCGCGCGGGCGTCCTCGAAGAAATCCGTGGCCTCGACAGCCAGGGTGTGGGCGCCGCGGTGCACGGCGGCGCGGTGACGCAAGGTGAAATCGCGCTCCGCGTCGGCGACCGCCAGCGGTACCTGCGAGGTGGCGCCGGTGTCCAGGTAGACCAGCGGATGACCCGCCACCTGTGTTTCGGTGAGCAGCGGGAAATCCTGCTTCAGCTGCAGGACCTGCTCGTTGTCCAGGGGGGTAGTGGTCATGACTCCTTCTCACGAGCTGTCGCTCATCGGCTTACGGACCGGCCGTCTCCACGGTAGTCGCGCGCGTGGGCGGTGACTAATGGTGGTTACGCCAGGTTGAGCGCCTCGCATGTCCCGAGCTTTCGGGACGGGGCATTTTCATGAGGACAGGCGTGCGTGGAAGTACTGCTGGGTGTCGATCAGACCCTTTTCGGTGAGCATCTCCACCGCGTCAGCCGCTTCGCTGATCAGCAGCGGTAGTTCCTTGGACTCCGAACCGGAGAACCGCTTGAGCACGTAGTCGGCGGTGTCCATGCGGCCCGGGGGCCGCCCCACACCCACGCGCACGCGCACGTAGTCCTTGGTGCCCAGCGCCTTGGTGATGTCGCGCAGCCCGTTGTGGCCGCCCTCTCCACCGCCACGCTTGAGCTTGACCGCGCCCAACGGGAGGTCGATCTCGTCGTGGATGACCACCAGGTTGTCCACGTCCAGGTCGTAGTACTTGAGAAGCGAGGACACCGGACCGCCGGAGGTGTTCATGTAGCTCAGCGGCTGGGCCAGCACGAGCCGCGGCGACCCCGGGCTCATCCGCGTTTCCGCGACCGCCGCGCGGCTCTTGTGCGCCGACAGTTTGGCGCCCGCGCGGTGGGCCAGTTCGGCCAACACCATGCACCCGCGTTGTGTCGTGTCCCCGCGTAACGGTCACCGGGGTTACCCAGCCCCACCACCAACGTGCGATCTGCCACGGATGGCCTCCTTCGGTTCGGTCTTCAGCTCGCTGCAGCACCGTTGCGCTGCGGTCAGATATCTTCACCATGAGCCCATCGGTTACACGGTGCGCTCATGGAAACTGCACTCACGAAAACACGGCGGCAGGCACCCGTGGGCACCTACCGCCGTGTTCGATCACTTCACTGCGCCGACCAACATGTCAGCGCGGTCAAGGGAATTCTTACTCTGCGTCCTCGGCGGGAGCCTCTTCCTCAGCGGCTTCCTCACCCTCGGCAGCCTCTTCGCCTTCCTCCGGCTCCTCGCCCAGGTCCTGCTGGACCGGCTCGGACACGTTGATGACGAGCAGTTCCTCGTCGGAGACCAAGGTGACGCCGCTGGGCAGCGTGATGTCCTTGGCGTAGACGTGCTCGCCGGGCTCGAGTGCATCGATGTTGACCATGACGTACTCGGGAACCTTGAGGGCGTCGGCCTCGATGACCAGAACGTTCTCTTCCACGTTGTGCACGGCGGTCGGTGCAACTTCACCTTCGACGTGAACGGGGATCTCGACCTCGACGCGCTCGCCACGGCGGACGGTCAGCAGGTCGATGTGCAGGATCTCGGGGCGCACAGCGTGACGCTGAACTTCCTTGATCATGGCCAGGTGGCCGTCACCGTCAACGTTGATCTCGAGAACAGCGTTGGGGTTACGGGAAGCCAGCATCATCTCGTGGCCGGGCAGGATCACGTGCAGGGGCTCGGCACCGTGGCCGTAGATCACTGCGGGGATCTGGTCGTTCTGACGCACGCGGCGGGCGTAGCCCTTGCCGAATTCGGTGCGCAGCGTACCGGGAATGTTGATGATATCCACCATGGTGGAACTCCTTCGATTGTGGGTTATCGGTTCGTCACCACACTGACCGCCCGAATGGCACTCGCACCACTCGTTGAACCGGTCAGCAAACCGACGTGGTGCGGTACCGCATGGCGCTCCCGATCCGTGATGTCACGGGAGTTCACGATCCCACCAGCCGTCGTCGATAACGGGGCAGCAAAATACGCTGCCCCCTCGCCTTGGCAACTCACACAGAATACCACGGGCCTTTATCCCCCGAACCGCTCACATGCTCGTCCCCCGTTGTGTACCCATTCGCCCTGGACAGGGGCCAGATAGGTGCAATTCGCGCTATCGTGGAGACCATGAATCTCGGGGGAGATTCCAAGGTGCGGCCGCCTCACATTCACGGTCGCGCTGACGCGGTGCGGATCACCACGCACTCTCGTCGACCGTTTTAGGGGGAGGGAACGACGATCATGTTCAAGGAGCCAACAGTGCGCCACACGCAAGCGTTGTGGCGTGAGAAATACCAGCAGACTCTGCGGATATCCGATGCTCTGGCGTTGGCTGTGGCATTGGCATTGAGCCAATTGATTCGCTTTGGCTTAGGCGATGGATTTCTCCCGCTCGAATCAATTCCGGTTCCCTATTGGTTAGTCGGTGTGATTCTCGGAGTCGGATGGTGGTCGTGGCTGGAACTTCGCGGCACCCGCGGCGTCCGATTGATCGGTAACGGTGTCGAGGAGACCAAACAGGTGGTCACCTCCACCCTGGTCCTCTTCGGTGCGATCGCCATTGTGTCCTACGCTTTCGACATTCCCACGGCGCGCGGTTACGTCCTCACTGCCCTCCCGCTCGGTCTGCTCACCCTGATCGGTGGTCGTTTCGTAGCCCGTCACAACCTGATGCAGCGGCGCTTCAGGGGTCAGGCCATGTCGCGGACCATGATCATCGGTCGTTTCCCCGGTGCTGTGGAGATGGTGGATGAACTCCAGCGCCGCCCGGACGCCGGTTTCAAACCGGTGGCCGTGTACATGCCGCGGTCCCGGCGGGAGATGCCCAAGGAACTCGAGCACGTTGAACTACCCGTCAACACATTGGAAGAGGGCGTGCGCCCCAGTGTGGCCGGCATTGTGCAGGCGTGTTGCGAGAATCGCATCGAGACCCTGGTGATGACCGCTTCTGTGCCCCTGAGCACTCGCGAGATCCGTCATCTGGGCTGGGCTCTGGCGGACGAGCACATCCGGTTGGTCATGAACACCGGCCTGACTGACATCGCCGGTCCGCGCATCCATACCCAGCAGCTGGCAGGTTTGCCGCTCATCCATGTGGCCACCCCGCGCTTCACCCGTTCCAAGAAGATGATCAAGCGCGGCATCGACATCGTGGGCGCTGCTTGCGCTCTGCTTCTGTTGTCGCCCGTCCTGATCGTGCTCGGTCTGATCGTCAAGACGCACGACGGCGGTCCCGCCTTCTTCGCGCAGGAGCGCGTGGGTATCGACGGCACCCGGTTCAAGATGCTCAAGTTCCGCTCCATGTACGTGGACGCCGAAGAGCGCAAGGCCGCACTGCTCGCAGCCAACGAGTCACAGGGTGGTGTGCTGTTCAAGATGAAGGACGACCCGCGCGTGACCCGGCCTGGTAAGTGGATGCGGCGCTACAGCCTGGACGAGCTTCCCCAGTTCCTCAATGTCCTGGGCGGCACGATGTCCCTGGTCGGCCCGCGACCACCTCTGGCTTCGGAAGTGGACCAGTACGAGAAGCACGTCTACCGTCGGCTGCGTGTGCGTCCGGGCATCACCGGCCTGTGGCAGGTCTCCGGCCGCTCCGACCTGGACTGGGAACAGTCCGTCCGGTTGGACCTGTACTACGTGGAGAACTGGTCCCCGGTTCAGGACATGATCATTCTGCTGCGAACCTTCAAGGCCGTTTTCGCCTCCGACGGCGCCTACTGACCTTCGCCTCAATCCTCACTTACTGCGGTCGCAGACCGCAGACGTTGCCCGTCACCTCCATCGCGAGGTGGCGGGTAACGTCGATTAAAGGCAAGCGAACTTACGGTGTCCGAAACCGAAAATTTGCGGCCTCGAAATGCTTTCGTGATCGGTTCCCTTAAATTAATCCCATTAAATCGCTGAAAGTTGTCTAGAATCCTTATGCCCCCCAATGCCCAAGCGCTCCCCCGCGCACCATCCCCCAGTAAGGCAATTCGTGTGATCTCCCCCCGAAAGACAGCCCTGCCCGCTGCCGTCACGGCGGCCATTCTGGCATTCACCACATTCGCTCCGGCCACGGCCGTAGAAACCCCCACAGAGAATCTCGATCCCGACCGCGGCAACGTGGTGTCCGTGGAAACCGAAGAACTCGACACGGTGGTCAAGGACCCCAAGCTTCCGAGCGCACCGCCCAAGACCGGCGATAAGAACCCCGGCGCCACCATGGGTCAGCGCATGAAGTCCATGGAAGAAACCACCAACCTGTCCCCCGAGTCAGAAGCTGAACTCGAGCAGGTCGAAAAGGACCTCGACGCGAAACCCGCCCCGGCGGCGTCGGCGTCGGTCGGTGCCGTGACCCCGGAAACCCGGGAGAGCCCGAACGCTGACCCCTCCGGCACCCAGACTGTGGGTCCGGCAGGTTCGATGTCCCTGATGATCCAGGCCAACACGTGGCGTCCTGCGGGCATCATGGGCATGGACGTCTCCGGTTGGCAGCCGACCGTGAACTGGAGCGCCGAGTACTCCAAGGGCGCCCGCTTCGCGTACGTGAAGGCCACCGAGGGAACCGGGTACAAGTCCCCCTCGTTCGCTTCGCAGTACAGCGGCTCCTACAACGTGGGCATGATCCGCGGTGCCTACCACTTCGCCCTGCCGAGCGTGTCCTCCGGTGCGGCGCAGGCCGACTACTTCGTGAACAACGGCGGCGGTTGGTCCGCGGACGGCAAGACCCTGCCCGGTCTGCTGGACATCGAGTACAACCCCTACTCGAGCCTGGGTAACACCTGCTACAACATGTCCCAGCCGCAGATGAACTCGTGGATCAAGTCCTTCTCGGACCGCTACAAGCAGCGCACCGGTCGCTACCCGCGATCTACACGACCACAGACTGGTGGCGCACGTGCACGGGTAACACGGCCCAGTTCAATACCCACCCGCTGCACATTGCCGCGTACAACACCACCGGTGCAGGTGCCATGCCCAACGGCTGGTCCACCTACGACATCTGGCAGTTCTCGGCCTCCGGCCCCTTCTCCGGTGACTCCAACCAGTACCGCGGATCCTGGGCTCAGCTGCAGTCCATGGCCAGCTCGCGCAACTACAAGCCCCTGGGCGGTCGTGCGCCGAGCACCAATGCCGGGAGCCAGAGCTACACCGTCAGCGGCGGCATCGGTTCCATCTACCGTGCCACCGGCGGCGCCGCCAAGTGGGGTCAGGCTGTGACCCCCGAACGCGCAGCTGCCTCGGGTGGTCGCTACCAGGAGTTCGTGCGCAACGGCGTGAAGGCCACCGCGTACTGGCACCCGCGTACCGGTGCACACATGGTGCGCAACACCTCGAGCATTGGGAACAAGTTCGTGCAAACCGGTCGCGAACGCGGACTGGGATTCCCGTCCACGGAAGAGCGTTCGATCTCCGGTGGTGCCTACCAGAGCTTCACCACGACTGCCGGTCGCACTCACAAGGTCATGTGGACCCGTTCCACCGGCTCCAACACCATCAAGGAGTACGGAGCCATTGGCAAGCACTGGAGCCAGCGCGGTTATGAGCGCGGCTACGGCTTCCCCGTGACCGACGAGTACCGCGTGGGCACCGAGGTGCACCAGCGCTTCTCCAAGGGCTACACCGTGCGTTGGTCCTCGGTGAGCAACCGCGTGTGGGTCACCCGCTAAGGGCCCACCACCACGCAACGAGAAAGCCACCCGCCGTTGACCGGCGGGTGGCTTTTTCATGGTCTCGGTTCAGCGGAACCGGACGAGGATCTTGATGCTCAGGAGCGGCCGTTGAACAGGCTGGTCACCGAGCCGTCCTCGAAGACTTCCTGGATGGCACGCGCGATCAAGGGCGCGATCGAGATGACCTCTAGGTTCTCGAACTGGTGCTCCTCCGGAACCGGGAGGGTGTCGGTTACGACAACCTTCATGGCACCGCAGTTGGCCAGGCGCTCCACGGCGGGGTCCGAGAACACCGCGTGGGTGGCCGCGATGATGACGTCCTTGGCACCGTTGTCACGCAGCACCTTCACGGCACCGGAAATGGTTCCACCGGTGTCGATCATGTCGTCGATGAGCACACAGGTGCGACCCTCGATATCGCCCACGACCTGCTTGGACTCGGCCTGGTTGGGAACGTTGATGTCGCGCGTTTTGTGCACGAACGCCAGCGGCGCGCCACCCAAACGCTCGGCCCACTGCTCAGCCACGCGCACGCGGCCGGTGTCCGGGGACACCACGGTCACGTTGGACTCGTCCACCACGGAACGCACGTAGTCGCTCAACAGCGGAATGGCCATGAGGTGGTCCACGGGGCCGTCGAAGAAGCCCTGGATCTGCGCGGTGTGCAGGTCCACGGACATCAGGCGATCAGCACCGGCGGTCTTGTACAGATCGGAGATCAGGCGGGCCGAGATGGGCTCGCGGCCGCGGTGCTTCTTGTCCTGGCGGGCGTAGGGGTAGAACGGGCTGACCACGGTGATGGACTTGGCCGATGCGCGCTTGAGCGAGTCAAGCATGATCAGCTGTTCCATGATCCACTGGTTGATGGGCGCCGGGTGGGACTGGATGAGGAATGCATCCGCGCCACGCACCGACTCACCGAATCGCACGTAGGTCTCACCGTTGGCAAAGTCGTACGCGTCGGTGGGGACCAATTCGGTGCCCAATTCGCGTGCGATATCCTGCGCCAGCTGCGGATGTGCACGACCCGAGAGCAGAACCATGCGGTTCGACCCTGCATTCGTAATTCCGGTCATGTGAACTCGCTTTCCTCGAAATGCTTGATGGAGCGCTGGTCGCGTGTCTCGTGCCCGGTTCAGGCCTGGGATGCGCGGTCAGAGTTTTATGAGCCGTTGGACGCTTCCGCGGCCTTGGCCGCATCGGTTCCGGGACGGTGCTTCTGCACCCATCCTTCCACGATGACCTGATTCCCCTCGGTGAGGGCGAGCGCACCGGCGGGCACGTCCTTGCGGACGGTCGTGCCGGCACCGGAGTAGGCGCCGTCGCCAATGGTCACGGGCGCAACGTACATGTTGTCCGAACCCATGCGCACGTGGTTGCCCACCACGGTGCGGTGCTTGTTGACGCCGTCGTAGTTGACGAACACGGAGGCCGCACCAATGTTCGAGTGGTCGCCGATCGTCGCGTCGCCCACGTAGGAAAGATGCGGGATCTTGGAGCCTTCGCCGATGGTCGAGTTCTTGGTCTCCACGAACGTGCCGATCTTGCCCTTGGCGCCCAGCACGGTGCCCGGACGCAGGTACGCGAACGGTCCCACGGAGGCACCCGCGCCCAGTTCGGAGTCACTGCCGTGAGTGCGAACCACGGTTGCGCCGTTGCCCACGGTCACGTTGGTCAGGGTGGTGTCCGGTCCGACGACGGCGTCCTCGGCGATTCGCGTGCTGCCGTGCAGTTGGGTGCCGGGCAGGATGGTGACGTCCTGTTCGATCTCCACGGTGTCGTCGATCCACGTGGTGCCCGGATCTACGACCGTCACGCCGTTGGCCATGTGCATCTTGAGGATGCGCTTGTTCAGGTAGGCACCCAGTTCGGAGAGCTGTTCGCGGTCGTTGGCGCCCTCGAGCTCCATGTAGTCCGCCATCTTCAGGGCGTCCACGCGGTGGCCCGCAGCGCGAGCAAGTTTGGGAACGTCCGTGAGGTACTTCTCGGCCTGGGCGTTGTTGGTGTCCACCTGGGCCAGAGAGTCGCGCAGCACTGCGGCGTCGAAAGCGAAGATGCCGGAGTTGACCTCCACGACCGCGCGTTGTTCCTCGGTGGCGTCCTTGAATTCCTTGATCTCCGAGAGCTGACCGTTTTCGTCCCGCAGGATGCGGCCATATTTGCCCGGAGTGGGGTGATCCGCGGTCAGCACCGTCACGGCATTGCCGTTGTCACGGTGATAGGCCACGAAGTCCTGCAGGGTCTGTGCAGTGAGCAGCGGAACGTCGCCGTAGGTGACGACCACAGTGCCGGACACGGGAGTCTCGCGGTCCAGAACTTCCAGGCCCGCATCCACGGCACTGCCGGTGCCGGGAACGTCGGACTGGTCCGCAATCAGCACGCTGGAGTCCAGCTCGTTGATGTGTGCTTCCACGAGGTCTCGTTGGTGGCGGATAACCGCCACGAGCTGTTCCGGGTTCAGTTCCCGCGCGACCTTGAGAGCGTGCCCGACCATGGAACGACCCCCGATCTCATGCAGGATCTTGGGGGTCTTGGACTTCATGCGGGTGCCCTTGCCTGCGGCCAGGACGATGATTGCTGCGGGGTTGGACCCGGCGGTCGCGGCGCTCTGATCGGCCGCGGTATCGACGATGCTCACTGAGCTAACTCCTCGTGGTTGCTCGTCAGGTGGGGGAACCCATCTGCACCTGGGTGGTTCGTGCGTTCCGCCACTAGGACTCGAACCTAGACTCACGGCTCCAAAGGCCGGTGTGCTGCCAATTACACCATGGCGGAGCGTTGCCTTGTGGGCACCGCATTCTTGTGCGCACCTGTGACGCACGAGAAATTACTTTAGCATCCACTCGACCGTGCGTAGACGCCCGGCAACCCATGGGCAGCCGGGCGTCTACGAGTTACAACTAGGCTCGAGAACTTGCCTTCGGCCTGGCACGTCGTTCGAGTTGATGACCATGCCACACGCAGAAGAGCGAGAACATCAACATCCCCGCCACACTGACTTCGAAGGCGTCTAGGAGATATCCCACCGTTGCAATAGCAATTCCCAATAGCGGCAACCACGGAAATTTCTTCCACTTCTGGAAGGACATGATGGTGCCGAGGAGTACGGCCGCGAGCACGGTTCCGAAAATGAACACCGCCGTGAAACTCGGAGAGGCCGGCGTCAATGCGGCAATGAGAACCCCGAGCGCGCCGAGAGCTAGAACCAAGAGGAAACCGGTCAAGAACTTGTTCATCAGTGACGTCCCGAGCAGTGTTCCACCGCCACCAGACGACCATTGGCCATGGCTTCCTCGAAGCCGGGCAGGGCTTGTGCGAGGTGGTGGGTCTCCCCCGGTTCCAGACCGCGCACCAGTACAGGCGCACGTTTGGCTGCGCGTTTGACGAATCCCCAGGCGTCCATGTCGGTCTGCCCCGCGCCGCGGGAGCGGGACACGTCCCATGCCAGTGAGGTGACCTCGGGCTCGGTGACGTCCAGGGTGCCCTGATCGAATTCGCGATCCAGGAGCACCAGGAGCATGACCACCTCGTCCACGGTGGTGTGGTTTTGCACGAGCAACCGAACGTCCTGAGCCGAGGCGGCTTCCGCGAGCGCGGCAACCATTGAATACAGCCGTTGCCGCTGCCGGCACGGTGGGTGACTCCTCCAATGCGAGCACGAGCGCCGGGCGCACGCCGTGGGCCAGGACCAGAGCGACGTCGGACTCGGCAATCACGCCCTCGTCCGGCATGTCCTCGTCCACGGACACCGGTGCGCGCAGGATCAGCGGATCGGCGCCGGCTTTGCGCAGCTGTTCGCCTGATTGGCGCTGCACCATACTTCCCATGTGCAAGCCCACCGGGCGGTCCGCACCCAGCGTGATTTCCACAGGCCCCGGGTGCTCGCGCACGTGTTCGACGGCGCTCGCCAGATCCTGGGGTGTGTCCAAAACCGTCCCGGCCACGGGAGCGGTCACGTAAGTCTCTTGCATGGCTCAAGTCTCCCATGCCAATCTGACACTTCTCCCGGATGACCCTGTCGCTTGTATCCTGGCCTGCGTGGCACATCTGATTGGCGGAGAGAATCTGCACCTCGAGTATCCGACCAAGACCGTTTTCGACGCGGTCTCCATAGGCATCGATCAGGGTGACCGGATTGGCATTGTAGGGCGCAATGGCGACGGTAAGTCAACGCTGATGCGCCTACTCGCCGGCCGCATCAATCCCGACGGCGGGCGGGTCACCGTTCGCTCGGGAACCACCGTGGGCATGCTGGACCAGGCGGACACCCTGGACCCGAACCAGACGGTGGGGCACGCCGTCGTGGGCGATGTCCCCGACCACGAATGGGCCTCGGACGCCAAGGTGCGCGACGTGATTTCGGGTCTGGTCTCGGACGTTGACTGGGATACGAACGTCAGCGAACTCTCCGGCGGTCAGCGACGTCGCGTGGCCCTGGCCGGCCTGCTGGCCCAGGACTGGGACGTCATTTTCCTGGACGAGCCCACCAACCACCTGGACGTGGACGGCATCACCTGGCTGGCCAAGCACCTCAATAACCGCTGGTCCAAGAACTCTGGTGCGCTGGTGGTCGTGACTCACGACCGTTGGTTCCTGGACGCCGTGTGCACGGACACGTGGGAGGTGCACGACCGCATGGTCGAGCCCTTCGAGGGTGGTTACGCGGCCTACGTTTTGCAACGTGTGGAGCGCGATCGCCAGGCTGCGGTGGTCGAGCAGAAGCGACAGAACCTTATGCGCAAGGAACTCGCGTGGTTGCGCCGCGGTGCTCCCGCTCGCACCTCCAAGCCCAAGTTCCGCATCGACGCCGCCAACCAACTGATTTCCGACGTTCCCCCACCGCGCGATTCGGTCTCGCTCTCGCGCATGGCCGTGTCCCGGTTGGGCAAGGACGTGGTGGACATCGAGAACGTCTCCGTCTCCTTCGACGGTGCCAACGGCGAAACCACCGTGCTCAACGACGTCACCTGGCTGATCGCCCCAGGCGAGCGCACGGGCATCCTGGGCGTCAACGGCGCGGGCAAGTCCACGCTGTTGGGACTGGTCACGGGCGCGGTCTCCCCCACCTCGGGGCGGGTCAAGCGCGGCAAGACCGTTAAGATCTCCACGCTCACGCAGCAGTTGGCGGAACTCGACGACGTGGCCAACGACCGCGTCTCGGACGTCGTGGCCAGCAAGAAAACCAGCTACGTGACCGAGGGCAAGGAAATGAGCCCCACCCAACTTCTCGAGCGACTGGGATTCACCTCCGCTCAGCTCAAGACCCCGGTCAAGGATCTGTCCGGTGGGCAGAAGCGCCGACTGCAGTTGCTCATGATCCTGCTGGACGAGCCCAACGTGCTGATCCTCGACGAGCCCTCCAACGACCTGGACACGGACATGCTCGCCGCCATGGAGGACCTCCTGGACACTTGGCCCGGCACGCTCTTGGTGGTCTCCCACGACCGGTACCTGCTCGAGCGCGTGACCGACCAGCAGTACGCCGTGATCAACGGCCAGTTCCGCCACCTGCCCGGCGGTGTCGAGGAGTACCTGAAGCTTTCGGCCTCGTCCGATTCGGGATCGGCCGCTGGCTCTGCCGGTGCCTCCAACCCGATGGCGGCTTCTTCTTCGGGTTCCGGTGCCGACGCCGCCGCAGGCTCGCCTTCCGAGTCCAAGCTCTCCGGCTCCGAGGCGCGCGCCGCGCAAAAGGAACTGGGCGCCGTCGAACGCAAGCTGCAGAAGCTCAACAAGGAAGCCGAGGCCCTGGACGAGACCATGGCCGCAGCGGATCCCTCCGATTTCGAGGGGCTGGGCAAGCTGTCCGCACAGAAGTCCGAGCTTCAGGAACAGATGGACGAGCTGGAGATGCGGTGGCTGGAGTTGGGCGAGGCGCTCGAGTAAGCCACGGTTCCCAACCGGTAACCTTGAGATACTGAAAGGCACACAGCGGTGTCTTTTCATGCGACGTCCGCATCTCAGGGGGAGATATGTCAGAGAACACGCCCAAGCGACCGGAACTCACCGATGAGCGCCATGAATTCGGCGTTGAGGAGATGTTCTTCTCCACCACCGATGCGAAGGGCGTGATCACCAACGCCAACGACGTGTTCGTGCGCATCAGCCACTACGGCGAGGACGAGCTCATGGGCGCTCCGCACAACATTCTGCGCCACCCCGAGATGCCCGCGGCCGCCTTCAAGTTCATGTGGGACGAGCTCCAGGCTGGCCGCAAGTTCTGTGCGTACGTGCGCAACCTGGCCGCCGACGGCGCTACCTACGACGTGTTCGCCACCGTGGTTCCCGTGGGCGATTCCTATCTCTCGGTACGCACCCGGCCGCTTCGCCAGGACCTGTGGGACGTAGTGTTCGAGCAGTACAAGGCCACGTTGGACGTCGAGAAGGCCCAGCGGGACGGCAACTCCCGCCATCAGGTAGCCGTCCTGGGCGCCGAAGACCTGGGCGCTCGCGTGGGTTCCCTGGGATTCAGCGGCGTGGCGGATCTGTGTGCTCAGCTACTGATTGCCGAGGTGCAGGAACACAGCGCGCAGTCCTCACTCCTCCCCGACCGCCCCGACGCGACCGGCGCGGTGGGACAGCTTCTTCACATCACGCGCAGCATCGAAGGCCAGGTCACGGGCCTGATTTCCCGGCTCGAAGAATACGGCGCCCTCGTCGCTCGGTTGCGGGCCGCCAATGACGACGTCGCTCCGACCGTTCAGCGCGTCCGCGACCTGCGCGACGCGTCCACACGGGCACGGACAAGTTGGCTCCTGAGGCAACCGAGAACTCGCCCCAGGGTGCGGGAGGTGACGCAGCGGCGTCGTCGGAGGAGACCGCTGCCCTGCAGGAAACGCTGCGGCACCTGGCCGAGGTCATCGATGACCGTGTGGCGTCTGCGCTGACCGGATACGAGAATCTGCCGGATCAGCTGGCGGAGTTGGCGGGTGCCATTGACGAGATGCGCGCGGACATCGCTCTGTTGCGACTGCACAATTCCATGGTCGGGCGACTTGCCCTGGAGCTTCTGGACGGCAAGTCCACGCAGGCCTTCACCGCGGTCCCGCTGCTGTGTGACGCTCTGACGGAAGGTGCCAACCGGACTGCATCGCGGGTGGCCAAGCTCGCGAACTGACGCAGGCGATTCCGGAGATCCTGTCCTCCGCGATTGCCGGGGTGGACCGTTCGCGCCGCCAGCTCAACAAGTGGGCGGGGACCACCGAACGCTTTGACAATGCACATGACGTGGCCGAAGAACGTGAGTACGTGGAGACGCAGGCGCAGACGGGCTTCGATGAGTTGAACGAGTTGTCCGCCCTGGGTGCCAAGTGCACGTTCCTGACCATGCCGTTCGACGCGGACTCCATGGCCGCGAACGTTGCGGGGATCCGCGGGGCGTTGGAGCAGCTGAAGTAGCGAGACCTTGAGAGAAAGAGACCGTCCACTTCCTCGA
>NZ_AJXN01000053.1 GCF_000286355.1 Kocuria atrinae C3-8
CGCCACGCTGCCAAGGCGGTGGAAATCCGGGTGCCGCGGCGCGTCGTCATCGGGGAAGAGGTGCGTGTGGCTGGTGCCCCCCCCAGGTTGCCCCCTCCCACGCCTGGCCGCCGGTGTCCTCGCTACCGCCGGCCGAGCGCAGTTGCGCGGCGATGTGTGCCGGCAACGGACGGGGATCGGAGCTATCCGGCATTCGGGCGACCGGCCACGTCAAGGGCCTCGGGCAGCGTGAACTTACCTGCGTAGAGGGCCTTGCCCACGATGGCACCCTCGACTCCCACGGGCACGAGCTCGCGCAGGGCAGCGATGTCCTCGAGGGAGGAAACGCCGCCGGAGGCCACCACGGGCTTGTCGGTGCGACGAGCGACCTCGGCCAGCAATTCCACGTTGGGGCCCTTGAGCGTTCCGTCCTTGGTGACGTCCGTGACCACGTAGCGGGAGCAGCCATCGGCCTCGAGGCGGTCCAGGACCTCCCAGAGATCGCCGCCTTCCTTGGTCCAGCCGCGAGCGGCCAGGGTGGTGCCACGAACGTCCAGACCCACGGCGATCACGTCGCCGTGCTCGGCAATCACGCGCTGGGTCCACTCAGGGTTCTCGAGGGCGGCGGTGCCCAAGTTGATGCGAGCGGGGTTGAGGGAGAGAACCCGCTCCAGGGATTCGTCGTCGCGGATACCACCGGACATCTCGATCTTCATCTCGATCCGCTCGGCCACGCGACGCAGCACGTCGATGTTGTCGCCGCGACCGAACGCCGCGTCCAGGTCGACCAGGTGCAGCCACTCGGCCCCGGCCTCCTGCCACATGAGTGCGGCCTCCACGGGATCGCCGTACCCGGTTTCGGAACCGGCCTCACCCTGAACGAGACGCACGGCCTGACCGTCCTGCACGTCCACGGCGGGCAACAATTCCAAACGAGGGGTGGTGTCCTGAGACATGGTTCTCCTTACCGGCGGTGAATACCGCTCTATGACTGCACAAATGATGCCGCGACTCACGCCGCGGCGGGAACTACACGGACGTGAACCAGGAATACGCGCCGTAAACGATCAGGGCCAAGGCAATGGCCGCCAAGAGCAGCACCGACCACAGCGGTTTCTTCTGCTGCTTGAACGAAATGGCGCCCCCGGCGAAGAACGCACCCAGCACCATGGTCAGCATGGAGAAGGTCACTTTTCGACCTCCGCGCCGCGAACGGGCATGCGCTCCGCCATGCGGCCGGTGCTCGGCAGGGTGCCCAGCCAGTTGCGCAACAGGGCGATGCCCGCGGCCGAGGACTTCTCCGGGTGGAACTGCGTGGCGCACAGTGCCCCGTTCTCCACCGCGGCCACGAACGGGCCGCCGTGCTCGGACACGTGACGCCGGGGGCCTTCATGCGGTCGATGGTCTGATCGAAATTCCAGTCCTGGACGCCGTAGGAGTGCACGAAGTAGAAGCGCTCGTTCTCGATGCCCTTGAACAGGATCGAATCCTTCGGCGGTTCCACGGTGTTCCATCCCATGTGAGGCACCACGGGCGCGTTCAAGCGGTCCACGGTCCCGGGCCACTGGGCCAGACCCTCCGAACGCTCACCGTGCTCGACACCTTCATCGAACATGACCTGAAGACCCACGCAAATTCCCAGAACGGGCCGGCCGCCGCTCAAGCGACGATCGATGAGACGGGGAGCCTGAACGGATCGGAGTCCGTCCATCACAGCTGCGAAGGCACCCACACCCGGGACGACCAAGCCGTCGGCGTCCATGACGTCCTCCGGGTCGGCGCTGAGCTTCACGCGTGCTCCCGCGGCTTCCAGGGCCCGCACCGCGGAGTGGACATTGCCGGCGCCGTAATCGAGAACGACGACGCACGGGGCGGTCACCTGTTCGTTACCGGGGTTCACAAAGCTCCCTTGGTGGACGGGATGGAATCTGCCATGCGGGCATCGGGTTCTACTGCCTCACGCAGCGCGCGAGCCAGTGCCTTGAACTGCGCTTCCACGATGTGGTGCGGGTCCCGACCGCGAATCACGTCGATGTGCAGACACAACTGGGCGTGATAGGCGAAGGACTCGAACACGTGGCGCGTCATGGACCCGGTGTAGTGACCACCGATCAGGTGGTACTGCTGGCCTTCGGGTTCTCCGGTGTGCACGACATACGGACGGCCGGACACGTCCACGACCGCCGAGGCCAGTGCCTCATCCAGCGGGATGGTGGCCTGTCCGAAGCGACGGATCCCTCGCTTGTCACCGAGTGCCTTCAGAAACGCGTCACCGAGAACGATGGCGGTGTCCTCGACCGTGTGGTGCACGTCGATGTCGGTGTCCCCGTGGGCCTGAACGTTGAGGTCGATCAGGGAGTGCTTGGACAGTGCCGTCAACATGTGGTTGTAGAAGGGCACGGTGGTCTCGATGTTGGACTGACCCGTGCCGTCCAGGTTCAGTTCCACGCGGACCGTGGACTCACTGGTCACGCGTTCCACCACGGCGGTACGAGGTGCGTTGGTAGGGGACATAACGGGGTGTGACTCCTCGAATTCTGCAAGCGCCCGCCGGAAACAGCGGCGCTATTCAGTCTAATAGCCGGACCTGGATGGCCCGTTCGGTGACCGACGGATGACTCCCCCGCGGGTCACTTCTGCTGTAGGTAGTTCTCCACTGCGGTCAGGAATGCGGTGGTTTCGTCCTCGGTGCCTGCGGTCACGCGCAGGTGGCCGGGGATTCCGACGTCGCGCACTAGAACGCCCTGATCCAACAGGTTTTGCCACATCTGCTGGGCGTTCTCCATGCCCCCGTAGAACACGAAATTGGAGTCGGATTCTGCGGGTTCGAGCCCCAGCCGCTTGAGGTCGTCGACAATGCGGTCTCGCTGCATCTTGATGTCTTCCACGGTGCTCAGCAGTACGTCACTATGCTCCAGTGCAGCAAGGGCAGTCGCCTGGCTGACGGCCGAGAGGTGATAGGGCAACCGGACCAGTCGAATGGCATCCGCGACCTCGGGGGCTGCGGCGAAGTAGCCCAGTCGTGCACCGGCCAGTGCGAAAGCCTTGCTCATGGTGCGGGTGACGATCAGACGGGGGCGCCCCTCGAGAAGGGTGAGGGCAGACGGGGTTCCGAACCGCGCGAACTCCGCGTAGGCCTCGTCCACGACGACCATGGAGTTGGATTCTTCCGCGGCCTCGTACACGGCTTCGACAACGTCCAGGCCGAGAGCAGTACCCGTCGGGTTGTTCGGCGAACACAGGATCACCACGTGGGGTGCATGCTCACGGACCTGCGCGGCCGCGGATTCCGCGGTCAGGGTGAAATCTTCCGCGCGCTGACCCGCGATGAACTCGGTTCCCGTCCCAGAGGCAAGCAACGGGTACATCGAATAGGTTGGCACAAAAGTGAGGACCGAACGCCCGGGGCCACCGAACGTCTGCAGAATCTGCTGCAGGATCTCGTTGGAACCGTTGGCCGCCCAGAGGTTGTCAGCGGCCAGTCCGTGGTCCAGGTATGCGGCCAATGCCGTGCGAAGTTCCGTGAATTCCCGATCCGGATAGCGATTGAGCTGACCGGCGGCCCGGGACACACGCTTGGTGATGGCGTCCACCACGGGCTGGGGAACGGGATGAGTGTTCTCGTTCGTGTTCAGTGCAACCGCAACATCGAGTTGGGGTGCGCCGTACGGGGACATGCCCCGCAGGTTCTCACGCAGGGGCAGGGCTTCTAGCGATCGAGATTTTGGCTCACTCCCCTAGCTTAAGCGCCGGGGTGTGCTTCGCACGATTCAGCGTGCGGGAATCTCCAGCAGCTGACCCGCGGACAGCTCCGAGGATGCCAGTCCGTTGAGCTCCACGATGTCATCCATGACCTCGCGGGTATCGCGCTGCGGGTCCGCAGCATGGGCGATCTCCCACAGCGACTGATCAGACTGAACGGTCACGGAATGCGTGACGGGGTCACCCACGGGATCGGTGTTGGCCTGAACGGTGGAGGGCAGCAGGAAGATGACCGCGACCACCAACAGCGCAGCGGCGCCCGTGATAAGCGGCAGTCCGATGAAGACGAACCGTCCGCGACGGGTCAGATTGAGCTTGGGCGTACGAGTAATGGCCCGTGCACTGGCGGGCAAGATATGTGTGGTCATGGCAACCTCCTGGTGAACTTTCCGGTGACCGCGGGATGAAGCGGCAGGGTGTTCGAACCCTTTCTCCGGCGTTAGAACACGTTTTCGAATATCTGCGTTAAGTTCTAGCACGGGTGTACGAACCTTGTCGAGAGAAAAATCGAACATGTGTTTGAGTCCTCACTCTCGGCGCACTAGTCTTGAAGCAACGTCCGTACTAGTTGATCGAACGTCACTGACACGCATAAGCGGCAGGATCAAACTCGACGGGTACGGAGTACGTCGCGGTTGACCCCGCGGTCGGAAAACGGTGAAAGGACCCCAACTCGTGAGCACACCTTCCCCCTCCGGTTCGGAGTCCCCGCGGCCCCAGAAGCCACTGACAGCGCGTCAGCGCACCATCCTGGGAGCGGTACAACGAGCCATCGGTGACCGCGGTTATCCCCCGTCCATGCGTGAAATCGGCGACATTGTGGGCCTCGCTTCCTTGTCGAGCGTGACCCACCAGTTGGGCCAGCTCGAGAAGCTCGGCTACATCCGCCGTGACCCTCGGCGCCCCCGGGCCATGGAAGTACTGCGCCCACTCACCGATGCCGAGCTTGCTCGGGAATTGGGTGAACCCGGACCGGCCGAACAGTCGTCAAAGACGTCGGACGGCACGCTGCACAACGTCACCCAGTTGCCCACCAGCAACTCGGACGACTCCATGGCCTCGGTGCCCCTGGTTGGTCGGATCGCCGCCGGTGGCCCCATCACGGCGGAGCAGTCGGTCGAAGACGTGTTCTCACTCCCACGAGAGTTCGTGGCCACGGTGACCTGTTCATGCTCAAGGTGTCCGGTGATTCGATGATCGACGCCGCTATCTGCGACGGCGACTGGGTCGTGGTGCGGCAGCAGAACACCGCGGTCAACGGTGACATCGTCGCGGCGCTGCTCGATGACGAGGCGACCGTCAAGACTTTTCGTCAGCGCGACGGCCACACCTGGCTACTTCCGCAGAACACCCAGTACGAACCCATCCTGGGCGATCACGCCACCGTGATGGGCAAGGTGGTATCGGTGTTCCGATCCCTCTGACCCACACAGTTCATGACACAACCGGCCCGGTAGGTGAGATTCACCTACCGGGCCGGCTCATGTTGGGCGCAACCGTCAGAGTTCCGGATTTCAGTGCGGTCATCTCTCGGTGCCCTGTGCACCAGTGCCGCGGAACTACCGCGAACTACTGCGTGCTGCTGAGGCGTTTCAGTGCGCCCAGCACCTTGGCCTTGTCCGCGGTGGGCCACAGTGGCGGCAGTGACTTGGTCAGGAAGGTTCCGTATCGCGCCGTGGCCAATCGCGAATCGAGCACGGCAACCACACCGCGGTCGTTGCTGGAACGGATCAGGCGTCCCGCACCCTGGGCAAGCTTCACCGCGGCGTGAGTGGCTGACACGGCCATGAAGCCGTTGCCACCGGCGCGTTCCGTGGCTCTGGTCCGGGCGGTCCCCAAGGGGTCGTCCGGACGCGGGAACGGGATGCGGTCGATAACCACCAGGCGACATGAATTACCGGGAACATCCACGCCCTGCCACAGGCTCATGGTGCCGAAGAGACTGGCAGTGGGATCGTCCGTGAAATCCTTTACCAGCGACGGCAGTGACGCCTCACCCTGGCAGAGGATTTCGGTATCGATGAGTTCGCGCAATTTCTCGGTGGCTTCCTCGGCCGCGCGGCGGGATGAGAACAGTCCCAGGCACCACCGTTGGAAGCCTTGACGAGTTCTGCCAGTTCGGCCAGTTGATCCTCGGACACGCCCCGGCCCGGTTTGGCAGGTGCCTGGCCACGTACAAGATGCCCTGCTTGGGGTAGTTGAACGGGCTTCCCACGTCCACGCCCCGCCACGGTGGAGCGCCCGCGCCCTGCAGACCAAGCGCCCGCCACGGACGAGAACGAGGACCCCACGGCCAGCGTGGCCGAGGTCAACACCACCGTGCGGCCGTCGAAAAGTCCTTCTCGCAGCGCGCCCGCCACGCTGAGCGGAGCGATGTTAAGCGTTGCCGGTTCGCCGGCATCCGGTGACACGTATCCCGAGGACTGTTCCCAGCGGCCCACCCGCGAGATCCACAAGACATCGTGGTCCGTGTTGGCGTTGAGCATGCGATCGGCAGTATCGAGAATCTCGGACAGTCGTGAACGTGCCGCATGCCGGCCCGCGTCTTCCGCGTTGGAATCACCCTTGGTTGCGCTCAACCCGGCACGTGCGGCGTCCTGCACGCCGCGCACGGCGTAGACCTGTTCTTCGGTGAATCCTCGCGGCAACAGTCCGTTCGGATCGCCGTTGAAGGCTCGGTCGAAAGCGTCCGCCGCCTTGTCCAGGTCCTCGTGCGGTGCCGCGGTGTGTTTGCGCACGCCGCTCGCGGCCGCGCGCACTGCTGCCCCGGACAGCGCACCGGTGACGGCCCCCGTGACTCGGTCCTGAAGTTCATGTGCCTCGTCCACGACTACCACGTCGTGTTCAGGCAGCACGGCCAACCCCTCGAGGCGTTGATGGCCAGCAGCGCGTGATTGGTGATCACCACGTCCGCCTCGCCCGCTGTCAATCGGGCCTTCTCGGCAAAGCATTCTTCGATCAGTGGGCATTTGCGCCCGATGCATTCCCGGGCGGTCACGGAGACCTGTCGCCAGGCCGCATCCGAGACACCCGGCTGCACATCGTCACGGTCCCCGGTCTCTGTGGACTCAACCCATTCGCGCAACCGTTTGACCTGTTGACCCAACTTGCCCACGGCGGTGTCTCCGCCACGTGCGGAACCGGCCGGCTCCGCGAGATTGAACAGCGCGGCGTCGTCGTCGGTGGGGTACCCACCACCGATCTTGTGCAGGCACGCGTAATTGGATCGCCCCTTGAGCAGCGCCACGTTGGGCCGGTGCTCCAGGTGTTCCTCGACCGCGTCCAACACGCGTGGCACGTCGCGACCGGTCACCTGCGACTGCAACGCCAGGGTCGCGGTGGAAATGATCACGGGTTTGTCCGCGGTCTGGGCGTGTTCGAACACCGGAACCAGGTAGGCCAGGGATTTACCCGTGCCCGTACCCGCCTGAACCAAGAGGTGCTTGCGAGTGTCCAGCGCCTCGGCCACTTTGGCGGCCATGAAGCGCTGCCCATCGCGCCGCTGCCCGCCCATGGCGGTCACAGCGGCGTCGAGGAGCTCGAGTGAATCCTTGGCGCCGGGCAGGGTTTCGGGTCGAAGGTCCGAAATGTCCCGCCCGGTCTCGTCAATGAACGGGTCTGCCATACCTATGCGGTGTCCGCACCGTTCTCGTCCGGCTGCGCATCCGTCGACGACGCCGCTCCAAGCCGGTATTCCTCGAGTTCCGCCACGAGGCTCCCCCGGACGCGCACCCGCAAGCGCGTGCCGTCCTCGGTGTGCTCCGTGCTCAGAATCTCCGCGTCCTGGGCGTGCAGTCGCGAGACCACCTCACCGTGAACGTAGGGAATCAACAGGTCGAGCTCATGATCCGGCCGCGGAATCGCCCGCGAAATCAACTGCTTGAGTTCCTCGATGCCCTCGCCCGTGCGAGCGGAAACGGCAACGGACGGGCTCTCGTGGTTGAGCAGACGGCCAAGCACCACGGGATCCGCGACGTCCGACTTGTTGAGTGCCACGATCTCCGGAATGTCGGTTGCACCAACGTCCGTGAGGACATCGCGGACGGCCTTGAGCTGGCCCTCCGGATCCGGGTGGGAGGCGTCGACGACGTGCACGATGACATCGGCGTCGGCGACTTCCTCGAGCGTGGAGCGGAAGGCCTCGACGAGCTGCGTGGGCAGCGAACGCACGAAGCCCACGGTGTCCGAGAGCGTGTAGCCAATCCCGTCCGGGGTTTCCGCCTTGCGCACGGTGGGGTCCAGAGTGGCGAACAGTGCGTTCTCCACAAGTACGCCCGCGTCCGTGAGCCGGTTGAGCAGTGAGGACTTACCGGCGTTGGTGTATCCGGCAATCGCGACCGACGGGACCGAGAACCGCTTGCGGTTAAGCCGCTTGGTTTCCCGGGCGGGCTTCATCGCTTCGATCTCACGGCGTAGTTTGGCCATGCGCTGGCGAATCCGGCGTCGGTCGAGTTCGATCTTGGTTTCACCCGGGCCACGCGAGCCAATGCCCTCACCGGCAGCAGCCCGGCCACCGGCCTGGCGGGACAGTGACTCACCCCAACCACGGAGGCGAGGGAGCATGTATTCCAGCTGTGCCAGTTCGACCTGCGCCTTGCCCTCTTTGGACTTGGCGTGCTGGGCGAAGATATCCAGGATCAGACCCGTGCGGTCGATGACCTTGACCTTGACCACGTCTTCCAAGGCACGACGCTGGGACGGGGCGAGTTCGGCATCGACGACCACGGTGTCCGCGCCGGTTGCGGCAACTACATCCCGGAGTTCCATCGCCTTACCCGATCCCAGGTACGTTCCGGGATCCGGGTTCACACGGCGCTGGAGCATGCCGTCCATGACCTCGGAACCGGCGGTCTCTGCGAGCGCAGCAAGTTCACGGAGTGAGTTCTCCGCGTCCGCCAGTGTCCCGGCGGACCACAGTCCGGCGAGCACCACTCGTTCCAGGCGGAGCTGACGGTATTCGACCTCGGTGACGTCTTCGAGTTCGGTCGAGAGCCCGGCGACACGGCGCAGTGCATGACGTTCGGCAAGGTCTTGCTGCTCGCCGTCGGCGTCGGAGAACTGCGGATCCTCGTCGAGGAGCTCGCGCGCACGACCCAAGGGGTCGCGGCGCCGTTCGGAGTCGTCATGAGCGCCATCACGGAAGATGGCGGGCTCTTTCTGCGCGTGAGCGCGAGCCAGGACCCTGGCGACGACGTCTTCAAGATCTGCGCCCGAGGGTTCCCCAGGTGTCACCGGCGCGCGGTGCTGGGAGTCTTCGGGGCGGTGAGATTCAGTCATAATTCCTTGATCTGCAAGCTGCTGATAATTCGTTCAGTCTATCGCTGCACCCCGACACGGAGTGCTGAGCGATAGCATGTGGAGCCATGGCCCCAGAACCGCACAGCGCGCATTACTTTGTGACCGATCCGTCCCTGCCGGAAAAGCCCCGGCAGATTTCAGTGGACCTGCGTGGTCGCGAAGTGCGAGTTCAGACCGCCGCCGGGGTGTTTTCCCCCGGTGACCTTGACAAGGGAACCGCCGCACTATTGCGCAACGTTCCCGATCCGAGCGGCCGTCAATTTTTGGATATTGGTTGTGGCTGGGGTCCGTTGACCCTGGCCATGGGATTGGCTGATCCGGACGCCACGGTGACGGCCGTCGATGTCAACGACCGCAGCCTGGACCTCACCCGTCGGAACGTTGAGGCTCACGGATTGTCACACGTGGAGACCTTCCGGCCCGAGGACGTTCCCCAGGATCGTCAGTTCGACACTGTGTGGTCCAACCCGCCCATTCGTGTGGGCAAGGAGGCTCTGCACCAGATTCTGCTGATGTGGTTGCCCCGCCTGGCACCGGGTGGCACGGCTTGGTTGGTGGTTCAGAAGAACCTGGGTGGCGATTCACTGCAGCGCTGGCTCGGCACGGTCCTGGACGCCGAGGAGTTCACGATCGAACGTGCTGCCACGGACAAGGGGTTCCGGATCCTCAAGGTAGAACGCGCGCGGTAGCGCGAGCATTCCCAGCTCCGAGCTAGCTACCCGTGGTGGTCACACCAAGATGGCGCGGGCCACCACGCGGGTCGGACCGGCCAGGACCACGTGCTCGGTGCCGTCGGTTGCGGGCACGAAGGTCACGGACAGCACTCCGCCCGGGACCTCCACCAACCAGCGGTCCGGTGCATCAGCGCCACCCCAGAAGCGGGTTGCTGCCGCAGCCGCGCACGCGCCGGTGCCGCACGAATAGGTTTCCCCCACACCGCGTTCGAACACGCGCATGTGGATGCGGCCGACCTCGGTATCGTCGTGGTCAACGGGCACCACGAACTCGACGTTCGTGCCGTCCTTGGGTTCAGGGGAGACCGACGGCGCTCGGCGAAGATCCAGCTGATCCAGCTTGTCTTCCTCGGAGAGGGCCACCACGGTGTGCGGGTTGCCCATACTGATGGACAGACCCGGGCGAGGGACGTTCAACCCGTCCGTGGTCACCACGCGTCCGAGCCTTCTCGCGGGCGTCCTCACCGGCAATGAAGCTCCACGGGCCCATGTCCACGGCGTAGCCGCCTTCGGTGCGGGCCACGGAACGCACACCCGCGCGGGTACCGATGCGCAACTGCGAACCCTGCGGAAGCTCCACGAGCCCTTCCCGAACCAGGTGGTCCACGAACACGCGCACGCCGTTGCCGCACATCTGAGCAATGGAACCGTCCGCGTTGCGGTAGTCCATGAACACTCGACCGAGGGGTCCTGTTCCAGAAGTTTCCGGCCTTCGGGCAGCTCGCTCGCACGAACCACACGGATCAGGCCGTCCGCGCCCAGGCCCATGTGACGATCGGATACGGCCGCCACGGTGTCCGCGGTCAGCGGGACCTCACCGTATTCGTCCGTGAACACCACAAAGTCGTTCCCGGTTCCGTGGGCCTTGACCACTTCATGGTTCACCAATTCACGCCAGTCCACGGTCTTCACTCCCCGATCCACAGTTTCAGTCACGGCCGCCAGTTTACGCGGCCTCAATCTTCGTCACGGCATCGCGTGCGAGTGCGTCCACGCCGCCGGGATGTCCCGCATCGAGCCACTGCACCCGAGGGTCCGCGTGGAACCACGTGCGTTGCCTCTTGGTGAAGCGGCGGGTGGCCACCACAGTGTCCTCCCGGGCATCTTCCAGGGTCCGCTCCCCCGCCAGGACATCCAAAAGTTGGGGATAGCCCAGGGCCTTGCCGGCCGTGGGACTCCCGCGCAGGCCGCGCTTCTCGAGCGAGCGAACCTCATCCAGCCACCCGGCCTCGAGCATCCGGTCAATCCGTTGCGCGAGTCGTTCATTGAGCACCTCACGCTCCATGTCGAGACCGAACTGCACCGTGGGGCGCACGTACTCGCGGTGCGGCATGAACGACGTGAACGGCCGCCCCGTAACCTCGTACACCTCCAGCGCCCGTACTAGCCGCCGGTCATCTTTGACTCGCGCTGCGGATTGGGGGTCGACGTCGCTCAGTCGCCCCAGGAGCGCGCCGCTCCCTTGTTCAGCCAATTCGTTCTCCAGGCGAGCCCGAACTGCGGGGTCCGTTCCGGGGAACTCGATGGCGTCCACGGCGGCGCGGACGTAGAGCCCCGAACCGCCGGCGAGGATTGGCACTTTGCCGCGCGCGGCGACGTCGTCGAATGCGGCCCGCGCGTCCGCCTGAAACCGGGCAACAGAGGCTTCCCCCGAAATGTCCATGATGTCGAGGAGGTGGTGCGGGATTCCGCGTCGTTCAGCGACCGACATCTTGGCGGTGCCGATGTCCATGCCCCGGTAGAACTGGAGGGCATCCCCGTTGATGACCTCGCCATCGAGTGCCTCCGCAAGGGCGAGGGCGAGATCCGATTTACCGGTTCCGGTGGGACCGACCACGGCGATCAGTGGTGGGCCTTCGGACGGCCAGGAGATGGCAGCCACCTAGTTGGTGCGCAGGACAGGCATACCGAGCCCGACGGCGCCGGGCTTACCGGAACCGCCGGTGCCACAGGATTCCGCCTGGGCAGCTTCCCACGCGTCCCCGCCGCGGGAACGGCGCAGTGAATATTCGGACGAGTCCTTGGGGTCGGCCAGCAAGTGGTAGGCCGCGGCCGCGGTGACCGGAACCGTCACAAAGTCACCCGGGCGCGGTGCCTCCGCACCCTCCGGCACCGAGAAGTGGACGAGCCGCTGGTCCTGGGACCGGCCGCTCAAGCGGTGGGTGCTCTCCGACTTACGACCCTGGTGCGCGCTGACCAGAACCTCCACGGTGGAGCCGACCAGTTGCTGGTTCAACCGAGCGCTGATCCGATCCTGCAGAGCCGTCAGCCGCTCGAAGCGTTCCTGGACGATGTGGTGCGGAACCTGATTCTCCATCTCACCCGCGGGAGTTCCAGGACGGATTGAGTACTGGAACGTGAACGCGGAGGAGAACTCGGAGGCCTCGACCACGTCCATCGTGGCCTGGAAGTCTTCTTCGGTCTCGCCGGGGAATCCCACAATGATGTCGGTGGTGATCGCCGCGTTGGGAATCTGCTCGCGGACCCGCTCGAGAATGCCGAGGAACTTCTTGGAGCGGTATGAACGACGCATGTCCTTGAGGATCTGGTCGGAACCGGACTGCAGCGGCATGTGCAACTGCGGCATCACGTTGGGGGTCTCGGCCATCGCGTCGATCACGTCGTCCGTGAAGGCCGCCGGGTGCGGGCTGGTGAAGCGGACACGCTCCAGCCCTTCGATCTCTCCGCAGGCGCGCAGGAGCTTGGCGAACGCACCGCGGTCACCGAACTCCACACCGTAAGAGTTGACGTTCTGACCCAGCAGGGTGACTTCCACAGCACCGGAATCCACGAGCGCCTGCACCTCGGCCAGGATGTCCCCGGGGCGACGGTCTTTCTCCTTCCCTCGCAGCTGCGGGACGATGCAGAACGTGCAGGTATTGTTGCAGCCCACCGAAATGGAGACCCATCCGGCGTACGCCTGCTCGCGTTTGGTGGGCAGAGTCGAGGGGAAGGTTTCGAGCGACTCGAGGATCTCGACCTCGGCCTGGTGATTGTGACGGGCGCGCTCCAGCAACACTGGAAGGGAACCAATGTTGTGGGTACCGAACACGACATCCACCCAGGGGGCCTTTTCCACGATGGTGGAACGGTCCTTCTGTGCCAGACAACCGCCCACGGCGATCTGCATGCGCTCATTGCGCTTCTTGGCCGGTGCCAGCTGACCGAGCTGGCCGTACAGCTTGTTATCTGCATTCTCGCGCACCGCACAGGTGTTGAACACCACGAGGTCGGGAGCTCGATCCACGGCGGGAACGTAGCCCGCTTCTTCGAGCAGACCGGTGATGCGCTCCGAATCGTGGGCGTTCATCTGACAGCCCAGGGTGCGCACCTCATAAGCGGGCGCGGGCAGATCAGAAGCGGCGGGGACGGCATTCACCAGGGAGTCGGTCAGTTGAGTCACCCCACTATGTTAAGGACCAGGTCAAATTAACCGAGTCATGCGCTACGCGCTGGGCCAGGGATCCGGTTCCGAGAAGTCATCCTCGGTGCCGAACGCCGACAGCTCCTCTTTCACCACGCCGAAGGCAAGTCCGGGTGGGTACCCTTGCGGCCGAGCATGCTGACGAGGCGTCGGGTGACCTTGTCGACTTCTTTGCGATCCGAGAAATCGATGCTCTTGGGCATCTTCTTGCGCACGAGTTCGTGGGCGTCCTCGGTCTCGTCCTCATCGGTGCGTTGCTCGAGGGCTTCGTCAGCGAACTCGCCGGTGATGCCCCGTTTCTGGAGTTCTCGGCGCAGCGCGCTGCGAGAGAGTTTGCGCGTCTCTGCTCGGGAACGGACGAACATGGCTGCGAAGGCGCGGTCGTCCACGAGGTTGACCTCTTCGAAACGGTCCAGAACTTCCTGGGCCACTTCTTCGGGAACATCACGATCGGCAAGCTTGTCCTCGAGCTGCTTACGAGACTTGGCGGAGGCCGTGAGCTGGCGCAGCACAATGGCCCGAGCAACTTCATGTTGATCGGGCTCATCGTCATGGCCAGCGGAGCCTTCCGCGGGTGGCTCCGCAGGACCTCGGTATCGTGCCGAGGCCCTGCGTCGCCGGGAATTGTAGCTGGACGACTGGCTCATCGCTCAGTCACCTCAATCAGAACGCGGGAAGTTCCGGCTTGGTCGAATCCGGAGCCTCGAGGATGTCGTCCTCGGAGGCGTCCACCACGGTGTCTTCCTCGGACTCCTCGGTGCCCTCCGTGATGCCGAGCTTGACCAGAATCTTCCGCTCGATCTCCGCGGCCAACTCCGGGTTGTCCTTGAGGAATCGGCGGGAGTTCTCCTTGCCCTGCCCCAGTTGGTCGCCCTCATAGGTGAACCAGGCACCGGACTTCTTGACGATCCCGTGCTCCACACCCATGTCGATCAGGCCACCCTCGATGGAGATGCCCTGACCGTACAGGATGTCGAACTCGGCCTGCTTGAAGGGCGGAGCCATCTTGTTCTTGACGATCTTGGCGCGGGTGCGGTTACCCACGGGGTTCGCGCCGTCCTTGAGAGTCTCAATACGACGGACGTCCACACGCACCGAGGCGTAGAACTTCAAGGCCTTACCACCGGTGGTGGTTTCCGGCGAGCCGAAGAACACACCGATCTTCTCGCGCAGCTGGTTGATGAAAATCGCGGTGGTGTTCGTGTGGGACAAACGACCGGTGATCTTACGCAGTGCCTGAGACATCAGTCGCGCCTGCAGACCAACGTGGCTGTCACCCATTTCGCCTTCGATTTCGGCCTTGGGAACCAGTGCTGCCACGGAGTCGATCACGACGATGTCGATGGAGCCGGAGCCCACCAGCATGTCCATGATCTCGAGAGCCTGCTCACCGGTGTCCGGCTGGGACACGAGCAGGTTGTCCGTGTCCACGCCCAACTTCTCCGCGTACACGGGGTCCAGGGCGTGCTCGGCGTCGATGAATGCCGCGATGCCGCCGGCGCGCTGGACGCTGGCCACGGCGTGCAGTGCCACGGTGGTCTTACCGGACGATTCCGGACCGTAGATCTCGACCACGCGACCGCGCGGGAAACCTCCGATACCCAGAGCCACGTCCAGAGCGATGGAACCGGTGGGGATGGTCTCGATGCGGGTGGCCGGGCGGTCACCCAGCCGCATGACCGATCCCTTGCCGTAGTTCTTGTCGATCTGTGCCAGGACAGTATCCAGAGCCTTCTCGCGGTCGGAGCCGACCACCTGAGAGGGAACGGAACTGTTTCCCTTTGACTTGGCTGCCATGATTCACCTCGGTTCTTAGGGGCCTGGATTTCGCGGCCCTGTTGTTTGGTTCGTGTCTCAACCTACTGAGGGGGTCTGACACGCATAAGGGCTCACGAAGGATGTGCAGCCCGGATGATCTGATTCGAATATACATTCGATTAGCGCTCGACGCCATTACGTCGACTAGGGCTTGGGATCCTTGTCCGGTCCCCACCATCGGTCCTGGGGAATCTCCTGCGCCTTGCATATGGCGAACCACACCTGCTTGGGGTCCACGCCGGCGTCGAGGGCTTCAACGGCGGTCCGTTCCCCCACTTCTGCCATGACGAGATCCCGAGCAAGAACCTTGGAGTACCCGGACCCGAACTCGTGGGCCATGAACTCCCAGAACGTACTGATGCGCATGCGACCTTTCCTAGCGGATTTCAACGGAGAAGTGACATAACAAGGGCCCGCCGACAATGCCGACGGGCCCTGGAAACTCTAACGCTGGTGAGCGGTTGGGATTAGTGAGCCGAAGTGGCTGCGCCCCCGCGCAACTGGCGGACCTCGCGAGTGAACTCTTCGGTCATCTCGGAAGGCACGGTATCGGGAATGTAGTTGCCCTCGGCGTATGCGAGGCGATCTGCAACTTCACGCAGCATCTGCGAGAGGGGGATTTCGAGAGCGGTGCAGATGGAGGCCAGCAGCTCGGAAGATGCTTCCTTCTGACCGCGTTCCACCTCGCTCAGGTAGCCCAGCGACACGCGAGCACTGTGCGAAACTTCTCGCAGAGTGCGTCCCTGACGCTGGCGGACGCTACGGAGCACTTCGCCAATTTCTTGTCGCAAAACGCCCACTTTGACGTCCTTCGTCTCGGCATGTTCTTCGTCGGACAGTCCCACGTCCTTCCAACGGACGACACCATTGACGGACACGGGTTGCTTCGTCATGTGAATTGCCTACTCCTCGTACGAACGGTCAAACCGTTAAACCAGGTGCTTTCAGTCGGGCTGTAGCCACAACCTTGACCCTGGGCGGCTCAAGTTGAGCCTCTGGTAGTAGTAACCTGCTTGCCCGTTCAATTGTTCCTTGTTGGCGAAAGAATTTCACTGGAAGTTGTCTGTGAGCCGGATATGTGACGCAAGTAAGTCCACGGCCCGGGACACCGACTCCCGGCGGATCTCGTCGCGACCACCGGACAGGTGCAATTCCAGGTGATCGTCACCGTTCGGGCCGCTCACGCCCAGGAAAACTGTGCCCACCTCCTGACCATCGTGCGGTTCGGGTCCGGCCACACCCGTGGTGGACACCGCCCAATCGACGCCCAAAGCAGTGCGCGCTCCACGGGCCATGCTTCGAGCAATTTCCGGGTCAACGGCCCCCTGACGCTCCAATAACTCATGGGAGATGCCCAGGGTCTTTTCCTTCACCTCGTGCGAGTAACTGACCACGCCGCCCTCGAAGCACGCGGAAGCTCCCGGCACCTCCACGATCGCGGCCGCTACGGCCCCGCCCGTCAATGACTCGGCCGTGCCGAAGGTCAGCCCTCGGGTCACCGCCAACTGAATGAGGTCTGCGGCTGTGTGGAGCTGGGAATCAGCCACTACTTGTCCTCGGTCCCGGTGGACTTGTTCACTGCGGCGTTACGCAGCTGCACAGCCTTGATCACGTAGTCGATGCCCGTCACCACGGTCACGATCAGCGCCAGTGCGGTCAGCACCCACGCGAACCAGAGCCACCATGCACCCACGAACGGGGCGAGCGGCAGCAGCAGAGCGATCAGTGCCGCGGTCTGCAGCACGGTCTTGGTCTTGCCTCCCTTGGAGGCGGCCATGACGCCGTAGCGGATCACTACGAACCGCATGATCGTGATGCCCCATTCGCGCACCAGAATCACGATGGTCACCCACCACCACAGCTCCCCCAGCATGGAGAGCACCACGAAGGCCGCACCGGTCAGGAGCTTGTCCGCGATCGGATCGGCGATCTTACCGAAGCTGGTGATCAAGTTGCGCGCGCGGCGATATCGCCGTCGAGCTTGTCCGTGTACATGGCCAGGCCGAAAACAATCACGGCAGCCCAGCGCATGGGCATGGAATCCTCGCCGTGCGTTCCGCCGGCCCACAGGAACCACACGAAGAACGGCACCATCACGATCCGCAGCGCCGTCAGCGCATTGGGCAGATTCCAGTTGGAAGAGTTCGGCGGCGGGTCGGCCACCGCTCGGGGTGCGGGGGTTCCGCCTTTTCGAGCCATCATCGTCCGGTCAACTCCCAAGCATCGTGTGATTCATCGTCGTCGCCGTCGTGGTAGTCCTTGGCCACGTCGGACAGGCTGGCTTCCACGGGGTCCTCACCGTAGTCGACGGAACCGCCGGTCCCCGTCGACGGCGCTGCGGAACCTGCCGCGGCGGCGTCGTCACCCGGGGTCGCTGGCGGTTCCTCGCCGCGAATGAGCGCGAGGGTGGCAGCGAGGTCGTCGGGCTTGACCAGAACATCACGCGCCTTGGACCCCTCCGAGGCACCCACCACACCGCGGGACTCGAGCAGGTCCATGAGGCGGCCTGCCTTGGCGAAGCCCACGCGGAGCTTGCGCTGCAGCATGGACGTAGAACCGAACTGGGTGGTGATGATGAGCTCGGCGGCCTGCAGGAGCACGTCCAGATCGTCCCCGATGTCCTCGTCGATCTGCTTCTTGGGGGCTTCCTGGATCACGTCTTCGCGGTAGTTGGTCTGCATCTGCGTCTTGACGTGTTCCACGACCTTGTGGATCTCGGACTCCGAGACCCACGCGCCCTGCACACGCATGGGCTTGGATGCGCCCATGGGCAGGAACAGGGCGTCACCCTGGCCGATGAGTTTCTCGGCGCCGGGCTGGTCCAGAACCACTCGCGAGTCGGTCACGGAGGACGTCGCGAACGCCATGCGCGAGGGCACGTTGGCCTTGATCAGACCCGTGACCACGTCCACGGACGGGCGCTGGGTGGCCAGCACCAGGTGGATACCGGCGGCACGGGCGAGCTGGGTGATGCGCACGATCGCGTCCTCGACGTCGCGCGGGGCGACCATCATGAGGTCGGCGAGCTCGTCCACGATCACCAGCAGGTACGGGTACGGGCGGATGACGCGCTTGGAACCGGGCTCGGGCTGCACCTTGCCGTTGCGCACGGACTTGTTGAAGTCGTCGATGTGCTTGTAGCCGTAATGCGACAGGTCGTCGTAGCGGGCGTCCATTTCACGCACGACCCACTGCAGCGCCTCAGCGGCCTTCTTGGGGTTGGTGATGATGGGCGTGATCAGGTGGGGAACGCCCTCGTAGGCGGTGAGCTCCACACGCTTGGGATCCACCATGACCAGGCGCACCTCGTCCGGGGTGGACCGCATCAGGATGGACACGATCATCGAGTTCACGAACGAGGACTTACCGGCACCGGTCGCACCGGCCACCAGCATGTGCGGCATCTTGGCCAGGTTGGCCACCACAAAGCCGCCCTCCACGTCCTTGCCCACGCCCATGACCATGGGGTGCTCGGACGTCCGCGCGCGCTGGGAACGCAGTACATCACCGAGGGCCACGGTTTCGCGATCCGTGTTCGGGATCTCGATACCGATCGCGGACTTGCCGGGGATGGGCGACAGGATGCGCACGTCCGCAGAGGCGACCGCGTACGCGATGTTCTTGGACAGCGCGGTGACGCGTTCCACCTTGGTTCCCGAGCCCAGTTCGATCTCGTAGCGGGTCACCGTGGGTCCGCGGGAGAACCCGGTGACCTCAGCGTCCACGTTGAACTGGTCGAGCACGTTGGTGAGCGCGGTGACCACGCGGTCGTTGGCTTCGGAGCGTTCCTTGGCGGGCGGGCCCTGCACCAGGCTGCCCGGGTCAGGCAGGTTGTAGGCCATGTCACCGGCGAGCTGCAGTTGCTCGGAACGCGCCGGGATCGGTGCCGACGGCGTGTGGGTGCGTGCGCTCTCGGGCGCATCCACCTCGGCCAGCGCGGGAGCCTCCGAGGCCTCTGCGGTGTCGGCGGCGGGTTCCAGCCCCTGCTCGCGGCGGAGCTTGTCAGCGGCGATCTGAGACTTGGTGGGGCGCTTGACGCCCGGTCGCACGTTGGGGATGTCCTCGGTGTCCTGGACCTGGGCGCTCGCCGCACCCGAGGCGGCGGCGACGTGGAACCGGACGGAGCGGCGTCGCCGTCGGAAAGGTCGAAGACTCGGGTGCTCGAGGAACCTTCAGCGGCTTCGCGTCGCTTGGCCTCGTCGACCACGGCGCGCTCGAAGGCTTCGTCACCGTTGTAGCGTCCAGCTGGGCCTTTTCACGACGTCGCTCGGCGCGGGTCTGACGCTTTCCGCGCTTCTTCTCGGGCCGGGCCGGATCCAGGTACGAACGGTCGTGCTCGGGATCAGAGACGTCGGTGGACCGCGGATCGCTCTGACCCATGAGCTTGTTGTAGCCCTCGCGGAGGCGCGGCCCGATCTGGCCGATGGGAGTGGCGGTCATGACGAGCAAGGACAGGAAGGCCAGGACGGCTAGGACCGCGAGCGCACCCCAGTGAGTGACGAGCGCGGACAGCGGATCGGCCGCCAGGAAGCCGACGAAACCACCGGCTCGCCAGATCGCCTCGAATCCCTGATTGAGCTGGGGCTGTCCCCCGGCGATGTGGGCGATACCCGAACCGGCCACGGTCAGCGCCATCAGCCCGATGGCGATGCGGTTGTTGGCCTGGACCTCGGTGGGGTGGCGGAACGCCCGCCACGCGAAGAACAGGCAGAACACCGGTAGCACGAGCGCCATGAACCCGAAGGTGCCACCAACTACGGCATGCACCCACGAGGCGGGCATCGAGATGAAGGTGGCGTCCACTCCGCGCAGGTTCCACCATTCGACCGCCGCGATGAGCACGGCCAGAACGAGCCACACGAGTGCGCCGCCGTCGCGGCGCTCCTCGGGGGCCATGTCCGTGCGCACGGTACCGATCCGTCGAACACCGGCTCCCACCACGTGGCCCAGACCGGCCCACGCGTTGACCACGGCATGAAGAAGTCGGCTACTGGCGGAGGGTCCCTGAGGTGCGGACTTGGCCGGGGCCTTGGACGTGCTCTTGGTCGTGCCCTTGGATGAGCGAGATGAGGTCGAGGTGCGAGATGTTGACTTCGACGATCGCGGAGGGGAAGTTCGTGACGCCATATGTTCCAGAATACCCGCCGAGCGCAAAGCCCGCCCCGACAACGCGTCGGGACGGGCTTGAGCACTACCGAGTGTGTGTGGTTTAGGCCTCGACCACCACGGGAACGATCATGGGCTTGCGGCGCAGCTTGCGCGAAACCCACGAGCCGATGGTACGGCGCACGACCTGCTGCAGCTGGTGCGCAGTGTGGTTCTTGCCGGACTCCCCCATTGCGTCTTCCAGGGCAGCAATGATCTTGGGACGGATCTCGTTGAAGACTGTGTCCTCTTCCGCCACGCCGCGGGCGTGGATGTCCGGGCCCGAAACGATCTTGCCGGTGTCGCGATTGACCACGGTGACCACGGAAATGAAGCCTTCTTCACCCAGGGTCATGCGGTCCTTGAGGTCCGCATCCGTGATCTCACCCACGGAGGAGCCGTCCACGTAGATGAACCCGCATTCGACCTGACCGGTGATCTTGGACTTACCGTTGTGCATGTCCACCACGGTGCCGTTCTCCGCGAGCAGCACGTGATCGCTGGGAACACCGGTCTCCTGGGCCAGCGCGCCGTTGGCGATCAAGTGACGTACCTCGCCGTGGACCGGCATGACGTACTCGGGCTCCACGATGTTGTAGCAGTACAGCAGTTCGCCGGCGGCAGCGTGACCGGACACGTGCACCTTGGCGTTGCCCTTGTGCACCACGTCCGCGCCCAAGCGCATCAGACCGTTGATCACGCGGAACACGGAGTTCTCGTTGCCGGGGATCAACGACGACGCCAGGATCACCGTGTCACCGGCGTTCACCTGGACCTTGTGGTCGCCGTTGGCCATGCGGGACAGGGCGGCCATGGGCTCACCCTGAGAACCGGTGCACATGATCACGAGCTTGTCGTCCGGGTAGTCCGCGGCCTTCTTCTGGTCGATCAGCACGTTGGGCGGAACGTCCAGATAACCGAGCTTGTCCGCGATCTCCATGTTGCGGATCATCGAGCGACCCATCAGGGCGACCTTGCGACCACTGGCCACGGCGGCGTCGAGCACCTGCTGCACGCGGTGCACGTGCGAGGAGAAGGAGGCCACGATCACACGCTGACGCGCTTGGCAATCACGTCCGCGAGCACGGGACCGATGGCCTTCTCGGTGGGTACGAAGCCCGGAACCTCGGCGTTGGTCGAGTCGGTGAGGAACAGATCCACGCCTTCTTCACCCAGGCGGGCGAAGTGGCGCAGGTCAGTGATCCGGCCATCCATGGGCAACTGGTCCATCTTGAAGTCACCGGTGTGCAACACGGTGCCGGCCTTGGTCCGCAGGAACACGGCCAACGCATCCGGGATGGAGTGGTTGACGGCCACGAACTCGCACTCGAACTCACCGAGCTTCTCCACCTGGCCCTCGCGCACGGCCAGGGTGAAGGGCTTGATGCGGTGCTCCTTCAGCTTGGCTTCGATCAACGCGAGCGTGAGCTGGGAACCGATGATGGGGATGTCCGGACGGCGCTTGAGCAGGTACGGCACGGCACCGATGTGGTCCTCGTGGCCGTGGGTCAGCACGACCGCCACGATGTCGTCCAGGCGATCCTTGATGTTGTTGATGTCCGGCAGGATCAGGTCCACACCGGGTTGCGTTTCTTCGGGGAACAGCACACCGCAGTCGACCACGAGCAGCTGCCCGTTGATCTCGAACACGGTCATGTTCCGACCGACCTCGCCCAAACCGCCCAGCGGGATGACGCGCAGGGTGTCTGCGGCCAACGCGGGGGGTTCGGACAGGTCAGTATTGGTCCATCGGGTCATGAGACCTCTTTCGTATTTACTGGTTCAAAGTGTCTGCCAGGACCGAGTTACTCAGATCCGCCCTGATCTGTTCGATTTCGGCCTGGGTGGGCGCCACGTGCGGCAAGCGCACGGTGTTGTTCGGCAGGCGCCCCTGCCAATTCAGAATGGTCTTCGCGGCCACGGCACCGGGCACGCGAGTCATGGCGGCGCGAACCACCGGGATCAGTTCGTTGTTGACCTTGCGTGCGGTCTCGAGGTCACCGCTCAGGGCGGCGTCCACGAGGGTGCGGAAACGGGGGGTGTCCAGGTGCGAGGTGACCCCCACGAGACCTGCCGCGCCAGGGCGATCCAGGGCAGGGTCAGCCCGTCGTCACCGGAGTAGTACACGAGATCGGTTTCGGCCATGACGTGAGCGGCCGCGTTGAAGTCCGCCTTGGCGTCCTTGACGGCCACGAGGTTCTCGTGGGAAGCCAGCGAAATCAGGGTTTCCGGAGCGATCGGGATGCCCGAACGGCCCGGAATGTCGTACATCATGATGGGCGTGTCCACGGAATCCGCGAGTGAGCGGAAGTGCGCTTCCACACCGGCCTGCGTGGGCTTGCTGTAGTACGGAGTGACGATCAAGAGACCGTCCATACCGATCTTCTGTGCTTCCAGAGACAGGTACCGCGAGTGCTCGGTGTCGTTGGAGCCGGTACCCGCGAGCAGGGGCACACGTCCGCCCACTGCATCCTTGACGGCCCGGAAGACCGCAAGGTTTTCTTCGTCGGTCATGGTCGAGTACTCGCCGGTGGTGCCGCACACCACCAGTCCGTCACAACCATCGTTGACCAGTTCTTCCGCCAGATGCCCCGTGGTCTCGAGGTCCACGGACCCGTCGTCCTTGAACGCGGTCACCATGGCGGTGAGCAGAGTTCCGAACATGGGAGCGGGGCTGTCAGGCTGAGTGGCTACGCTGCGATCGGTCATACGCCCAAGGTTACCGCGATCACCGCGCCGGCGCCGCCCCCGGGTCGGCACCACGGTACAACGCGATGGCGGTGCGCATGGCACCTCGGGCGCGTCGGCCGTCCGAACTCGCCGAGTACGCCAGGCTCAAGCGGTACCAGCCGCGCCAGTCCTCCGGACTCGCTTCGACCTCTTCGCGCACGGTGTGGAAATGCTCGTCCGCGGCCTCACGCACGTAGCGGCCCGACGGCGTTCTGGGCAAGTTGTCCTCGGGCAGCCCACCTTCCGCGGCAAGGGTGCGGCCGAGCTTCTCGGTGCGGGCACCGAAGATGATCTCGCGCACCATCGCCCACGTGCCCACGGCGGGGATCACGAGCATGGCAATTCCGAAGCCCTTGACGATCCAGCCATCGGTGTTCAGCAGGAGCACCGCGCGCTGGAACGAAAGGCCCAGGTACAGGGCCAGGAGCGCGATCATGAGCGCGGCCAGAATCCGACCCTTGGAACCGATTTCCAGGACGGTGAAGACCGCCGCGAACGCCAGCATTGCGATGATCCAGATCTTGGAACCCGTGGAGATGGGCAAGATCACCACGGTCAGCAGCGCCAGCACGATGACCGCGCCCACCCACCAGCGCAAGGAACTCGTTTTCGCGGAATCGGTCGTTGCGGCTCCGTGTTCGCGGGAGTCAGATTCGCGGTGACTCACAGGCCCAGATCCATGTAGCCGTCCAGACCGTGGGTCAGTCCCGGGTGCTTGGCCACCTCACGCACGCCCAGCACCACACCGGTCATGAATGAGATCCGGTCGAACGAATCGTGTCGGATGGTCAGCTGCTCCCCCGTGTTGCCCAGCAGGGTTTCTTGGTGGGCCACCAATCCGCGCAGCCGCACCGAGTGCACGTGCACGCCGTCGATCACTGCACCGCGGGCGCGTCCGGATCGGTCTGGGTCGCGTCCGGCGAGTCGGCCACGCCGGCCTCTCGGCGGGCCTTGCCGATCAACGACGCCGTACGGGCGGCGGTTCCCGACGGCGCGTCCAGCTTGTCGGGGTGGTGCAGTTCCACAACTTCCACGGAGTCGAAGAACGCGGCTGCAGCTTCCGAGAACTTCATGGCCAGGACCGCACCCACGGCGAAGTTGGGAGCGATCAGCACACCCACCTCGGGGTGCTTGGCCAGCTGCGATTCCAGATCCGAGAGTGCCTGATCGTCCCAGCCCGTGGTGCCCACGACCGAATGAATTCCGTGATCGATCGCGAAGCGCACGTTGTCCCGCGTGGACTCCGGAACGGTCAGGTCGATCATGACCTGCGCGCCCGAGTCGATGATGGTTTGGAAATCATCACCGCGACCCAGCGCGGCGACCAGTTCCAGTCCGGGAGCACGCTCGACGGCGGCCACAGCCTCGGAACCCATGCGTCCACGGTGACCGAGCACGGCCACCTTGATGGTGTTGTTCGATTCAGTCATCTCAACCACTCCTTAGTTCTGGGTCGGCAGGCTCTCGGCCGACACCTGCGGACCCACCACGGTCTGCACGGAGGAGGCCGCCGAGAGTTCTGCAGCCAACGTTTGCACATCCGCGGACGTCACCGCGCGAATCCGGTCCAGGGATTCGTCGACGTCCATGTACACGCCGGTCTTGAGCTCGGCCGAGCCCAATCGGGACATTCTCGAACCGGTGTCCTCCAGAGCCAGCACCGTGGCGCCGCTGAGCTGGCCCTCGATCTTCTTCAGTTCCTTGCTGGTCATACCGTCCTGGGCCAAGCGATCCAACTCGTCACGCATGAGCTGAGCGACCTGGTCCACACGGTCCATGGTGCACCCGGCGTACATACCGAAGTATCCGGCATCCGAATACGCCCCTGAGAACGAGAACGTGGAGTACGCCAGGCCCTTCTGTTCGCGAATCGTGTGGAACAACCGGGAAGACATTCCCCCGCCCAGTGCCGCGTTGAGCACGGTCATGGTGAAGCGTCGGTCGTCACCCACGCGCAGGGCCGGTCCGCCCAGCACACGTGCGCCTGTTCCACGGGACGGTGGAACACCTGGGTTCCCGTGAGCGGTGCGAGAATGGCCGATTCGTTGGACCGCCGTGCACCCACGGCACCGGGTGCATCCGGATCCCAGCCCGCGCGAGTCAGTGACTCTCGCACCAGCTCGACCACGCGTTCGTGTTCGAGCCCGCCCGCGGCCGTGACCACGAGATTCTCTGGCCGATAGGCCGCGCGATAGTGCTCCCAGACGGCGTCCCGGGCCACGGTGCGGATCTCCTCCGGTGTGCCCGCAATCGGGCGCGCCAGGGGTGAGCCGTCCAGAACCGCTGCGGTGAACTGTTCGAACGCGAAATCGGTGGGGTCGTCACGGTCCATCGCGATTTCCTCGAGGATGACTCCCCGTTCGCGATCGAACTCGTCCGGGTCCAGGACCGCGCTCGAGAACATGTCCGCGAGCACGTCGATGGCCATGGGCAGGTCGTCGGAGAGCACCCGAGCGTAATAGCAGGTGTTCTCCTTGGCGGTGAACGCGTTGGACTCCCCACCTACCGCGTCGAAGGCCTCGGCGATGTCCAGCGAGGTGCGCCGCGCGGTGCCCTTGAACAGCAAGTGCTCCAGGAAGTGCGTGGAACCGAGCATCCCGGGGGCCTCGTCACGAGAGCCCAGGCTGACCCAGAACCCCACGGAGGCCGAACGCTGCCCGGGCATTTTTTCCGTGAGCACGCGCGTACCGCACGGCAGCACGCTGCGGGTGATCACGGCGCCGTCGGCGTCGTCGTGAACTACGTGGGTGAAACCGGTGGTAGCCGGCAAAGAAGCTGAGTACGCCCGAAGGCGGGCGTCCGCGGTGGAGAAATTCTCCCCGGGATCGCCCGCCTCCAGCGGAAGGTGAACTACCGTCATGAACTTCGAGTTACCCCTCGATCAGCTCTCGTTGACGGGTTCGGACTCGAGCTCTTCGGCCTTGTCCTCGTCGGCAACGACCGGCGCGAGCGACAGCTTGCCGCGATCGTCGACCTTGGTGATCTCGACCTGGACCTTCTGGCCCACGCTCACCACGTCGTCAACCTCGTTGACGCGCTTGTTGTCGTTGAGCTTGCGCATCTCGGAGATGTGCAGCAGACCATCCTTGCCCGGGGTCAGGGACACGAACGCACCGAAGGTGGTGGTCTTGACCACGGTACCCAGGTAACGCTCGCCCACCTCGGGAACCTGCGGGTTGGCGATCGCGTTGATCGCCGAACGGGCAGCCTCTGCGGACGGGCCGTCGACAGCGCCGATGTACACGGTGCCGTCGTCCTCGATGGAGATGTCGGTTCCGGTGTCTTCCTGGATCTGGTTGATCATCTTGCCCTTGGGGCCGATGACCTCACCGATCTTGGAAACGGGAACGTTCACGCTGATCACGCGAGGAGCGAATTCGCTCATCTCGTCCGGAGCGTCGATCGCGGAGGTCAGCACATCCAGGATGTACAGACGGGCTTCGCGAGCCTGGCTCAGGGCGGCGGTCAGCACGGAGGCCGGGATGCCGTCGAGCTTGGTGTCCAGCTGGATAGCGGTCACGAACTCGGAGGTACCTGCCACCTTGAAGTCCATGTCACCCAGGCGTCTTCGGCGCCGAGGATGTCGGTCAGCGCGGCGTAGCGGGTTTCGCCGTCCACGGTGTCCGAGACGAGACCCATGGCGATACCGGCAACGGGTGCGCGCAGCGGCACACCGGCGTTGAGCAGCGACAGGGTTGCGGCGCACACGGAGCCCATGGAGGTGGAGCCGTTGGAGCCGAGGGCCTCGGAGACCTGACGGATCGCGTACGGGAATTCCTCACGCGAGGGCAGCACGGGCGTGATCGCACGCTCTGCCAACGCACCGTGACCGATTTCGCGGCGCTTGGGCGAACCCACGCGGCCGGTTTCACCGGTGGAGTACGGCGGGAAGTTGTAGTGGTGGATGTAGCGCTTGTGCTTGACCGGGGACAGCGAGTCGATCTGCTGCTCCAGCTTGAGCATGTTCAAGGTGGTGACACCCATGATCTGGGTCTCGCCGCGCTCAAAGATCGCCGAACCGTGCACGCGGGGCAGCACCTCGACCTCGGCGGTCAGTTCACGAATGTCCGTGAGGCCACGGCCGTCGATGCGGACCTGGTCCTTGAGGATGCGCTGACGCACGGTCTGCTTGGTCAGTGCCTGGTAGGCACCGTTGATCTCGTCCTTGCGGTCGGCGAAGGGCTTGCCCTCACCGGTGAGCTCGGCCAGAACGCTCTGGTGCAGCTCGTCGGTGGCGGCTTCGCGCTCCTGCTTACCGGCGATGGAGTACACCTCGGCCAGACGGTTACCCACGAAGTCCTCGACGGCCTGGGTGGCGTCGTCGCCGTAGCCACCGAAGCGGGGCAGTTCCATGGCGGGCTTGCCGCGCGGGCCACCAGGTCCGCCTGAGCGTCACACAGGGCCTTGATGTAGGTCTTGGACGCTTCGATGCCCTCGGAGACGAGGTCCTCGGTCGGGGCGACGGCGCCCTGGCCCTTGACGAGCTCCCAGGCGTTGTCAGTTGCCTCGGCCTCGACCATCATGATCGCGACGTCTTCGGAACCGTCAGCGGTGGTGACCACGCGGCCGGCCACGGCCATGTCGAACACGGCGTTCTCGATCTGGGAGTGCTTGGGGAAGGCAATCCACTGGTGGTTGCCGTTCTCACCGGGCATGAGCGCCATACGCACGCCACCCACGGGACCCTGGAAGGCATGCCGGACAGCGAGGTGGACATGGACGCGGCGTTGATGGCCACGGTGTTGTAGATCTCGTCCGGTGCAATGGACAGCACGGTCACGACGACCTGGACCTCGTTGCGGATGCCCTTACCGAAGGCGGGGCGCAACGGACGGTCGATCAGGCGGCAGGTCAGGATCGCGTCCGTGGACGGACGGCCTTCACGGCGGAAGAACGAGCCCGGGATGCGGCCGGCGGCGTACATACGCTCTTCGACGTCCACGGTCAGCGGGAAGAAGTCGAAGCCTTCACGCGGGTTCTTGCCCACGGCGGTGGCCGAGAGCATCGAGGTCTCTTCGTCGATGGAGACCAGGGCGGAACCGGCGGCCTGCTTGGCCAACCGGCCGGTTTCGAAGCGCACTACGCGCTTGCCGTACGAACCGTTGTCGATGATTGCTTCTGCACTCTGAATTTCGGGACCCTCCAAGGGTCACCTCCGTTTCTTCTGTGGCGAAAAGCGCGACATACCGGTCTTCGATCGAGGCGCTCGCACTGCGTGCTGCATTGCGAAGGCCACTGTCGAGGACCGCGATATGGTGCGCGTTTCCGCTACTAGCTTTTTCTGTTTCGTGTGTCGGCCCGTGGGCCGGTGGTTCCCGAGGGAACCTGGCGGTGTTCGTCACGAACAGCGCCGGTTACGGCGGTTCCCCGCGCTTTCACGGGTGAAAACACGGGGAACACCGAGAACTTAGATCACTTACGCAGGCCGAGGCGCTCGATGAGCGCACGGTAGCGGGCGATGTCAGTGCGACGCAGGTAGTCAAGCATGCGACGACGGCGACCCACCAGGGCCATCAGGCCACGACGGGTGTGGTGGTCGTGCTTGTGCTGCTTCAGGTGCTCGGTCAAGTCGGAAATACGACGGGACAGCACGGCAATCTGCACCTCGGGGGAACCGGTGTCACCCTCGTGAGTTGCGTACTCCTTGATGATTTCCTGCTTGATAGCGGCATCCAGTGCCATAAGTAACTCCTTGAGTTAGTACCGTGACCGCCCGGTGCACAGGTTTCGCGCCCGGTTTCGGGTGTCACACCCGAGATCTGACCGCCACGGACTGCAGTCAGGCCGTTGACCAGTCTAACGGACAGCGCTCAATACGTCGTATTAGGCGGGTCACCGTTATGGATGTCCCCGTCAACTGGGACAATAGTGACCATGAAGAAAATGAATGTGGAGTCTTTCAACCTGGACCACCGTTCGGTCGCGGCCCCCTACGTTCGGATTGCCGATCGCAAGGAGTTGCCCGGCGGAGACACGCTCATCAAGTACGACGTGCGGTTCTCCCAGCCCAATGAGTCGCACCTGGAGATGCCCGCGATCCACTCGATCGAGCACCTCACCGCGGAGCACATGCGCAACCACACCGAGGCACTCATCGACTTCTCCCCCATGGCTGCCAGACCGGTTTCTACGCGCTCATGCTGGGCGTGGAGGATAGCCAGTTCAAGGACCTTCTCGAGGCGACCTTCAAGGACATTCTCGCCGCTGACGAGGTTCCTGCCGCCAACGAGGTGCAGTGCGGTTGGGGCGCCAACCACAGCCTCGAGGCCGCCAAGTCCGCAGTGCAGGACTTCCTGGACGAGCGCGCCGCATGGGACGTGGTCACCAAGTGAGCGCAGGCGCCTCCCAGGAGACGTTGAATCACGACGCCGCCCTGTTCGGTCGCTGCGTGGGCGCACCCGCCGTGGTGGTCGCCATGGACGAGGAGGCCAAGCCCTTCCTGACCCGCGCGGAGGAACAAGCCGCGCAACCGCTGGCCGTGGGGCCGGCGCTGGTCTATGCGGTGGTCCTGGAAGGCGACCCCGTGCTGATCGTGCGCACCGGAATCGGACTGGTCAATGCGGCGTCGGCGATGACCGCGGTGATCGAACGATTCGAACCGTCTGCGGTGATCTCTGCCGGTTCGGCAGGTGGCCTGCGCGCGGACGTGAACGTGGGTGACCTGGTGATCGGCACCGACTACCGCTACACGGATGCTGACGCCACGGCGTTCGGCTATGTTCCCGGCCAGGTACCCGGCATGCCGGAGAGCTACTCCCCCGCTGCGAATTTGCTGGACGCCACCGAGACCCTGGTCGGCCATGCCGAACAGAGCGTGCGGCGTGGCACCATGCTCTCGGGTGGCTCGTTCGTCACGGAGGCCAATGTGGGTGCCACCCGCGAGGTTTTCCCCGAGGCACTCAGCACGGACATGGAGACGGTCGCGCTCGCGCAGGTGTGCTCAACGCGCGAATATCCCTTCATTGCGGTGCGCAGTGTGTCGGACCTGTGCGGCCCCGCGGCAGGTCAGCAGTTCCATCTGGAGATCGACCTGGTGGCGGAGATCAGCGCGAGTGCGGTAAGCCAGGTGCTGAACACCCTTCGCCAAAGTACTTCCGAGTGAATTGAGGAACGCATGAGCGACAAGAAACTTGAGGACACCGTCCCGGACGTCCCGCGACACGTGTTGCGCGACGGCAATAAGATTCCGCAGCTGGGTCTAGGAACTACCCCATGGACGATGCCGAAGCTGAGGCGCTGATCCCTGAAGCGCTGTGGCGCGGCTACCGCATGATCGACACCGCCGTGAACTACGGCAACGAATTGGGTGTGGGCCGCGGTGTGCAGGCCTCGGGCATCAAGCGCGATGACATCTTCCTGACCACCAAGCTCCCGGGCCGCGATCACGGAACGGATTCCGTGCGGCGCTCGCTCGAGGGCTCCCTGCAGCGGTTGGACACTGACTACGTGGACCTGTACCTGATCCACTGGCCCAATCCGTCCGTGGACCGCTACGTGGAGAGCTGGCAGGCCATGATCGCCCTTCGGGATGAAGGCCTGATCAAGTCGATCGGTGTCTCCAACTTCCTGCCGGAACACCTGCTGCGCCTCGAGAAGGAAACCGGTGAGATGCCGGTGATCAACCAGGTGGAGCTGAACCCCCAGTACCAGCAGGAGCTGCTGCGCGAGTTCCACGCCGAGCACAAGATCGTGACCGAGGCGTGGTCACCACTGGGTCGCAAGACGGACATCCTGCAGCACGAGTGGCTCGCGGAAATCGCCCGGAATGTGGGCCGCACGCCCGCGCAGGTCATCCTGCGTTGGCACATCCAGTCCAACATCCTGCCGATTCCCAAGAGCTCGGACGTCACGCGCATGGCGGAGAACATCGACGTGTTCGATTGGGATCTGTCGGACGATCAGATGCGACGCATCAAGATGCTGCACACCGGGTTGAGCGGCTCCGGCTTCGACCCCCTCGAACACGAGGAAATGTAGCCGTTCCCGGTTCGATGTTTCAGGCGGTCTCGCGAGGTTCCTTGGCCAGGATCTCGCGGGACCGTTTCACGTCGTCGTTCATCTGAGCGACCAGTGCGTCGATCCCACGGTAGGCAACCATGCCGCGCAACCGTTCCACGAACTCCACCACGACCTGCTGGCCGTAGAGGTTGAAGTCCTCGATGTTCTCTTCCGGGCGGTCGATCACGTGGGCCTCGACCTGGCGCGAAACACCTTCGAATGTGGGGTTCGAGCCCACGGAAATGGCTGTGGGCCAGCGTTTGCCGTGCTGGTCCACGAGCAACCCGCATAGACCCCGTCCGCGGGGATGAACCCTGAGGCTTCCGGGGAAAGATTGGCGGTCGGGAACCCCAGCTCGCGACCACGAGCGGCACCGTGCACCACCTCGCCGCGCATGCGGTGGTTGCGGCTCAGCAGCCCCGTTGCACCGCGCATATCGCCAGCTTCCAGGCACGAACGAATCCACGTGGACGAGCAACGACGTTCCGAACTCGCCGCCGCGGGGGTGCCGTTCTTGAGGGGCGTGGAGGGATCCGTTCCCACCACGTCCTCGACGACCATGACGTCGAACCCGTGCTTGTCCCCCAGCGCCCGGATGGCGTCAAGATCACCGGTGTTGTCCTTACCCAGCCGAACGTCCGCGCCGATCACCAGACAGACCGCCTCGAGCGGCTTGACCAGGTAGTCGACCACGAACTCTTCCGGGGTCAGCTGAGCGAAGTCCAGAGAGTAAGGCTGCACGAGCACCGCATCGATCGCGGTGTGCTCCAGCGCATCCAGTTTGTCCTCGAGCCCCATGATCACGCCGGGATGCGAATCGGGCCGGTGCACCAGCGCCGGGTGGGGATCAAAGGTGACCACCACCGATTTCGCGGTGCGTTCCCGGGCCACGTCCAACAACGTGTCGAAGACATGTTGGTGACCGCGGTGGACTCCGTCAAAGTTTCCAATCGTCACTACGGACGGTCCGAAACCCGGGGTGATGTCGTCGCGGGATCTCCAGCGAATCACTGTTCTCCTCGGTGTCGAGTATGCGGGCGGGACGAAACGAGCCTACCCGTTTGCGCGGGTCGGGCGGGTGCGCCACAGCCAGATCAGGCCGATGATGGGCAGTACCAGCGGCACATAACCGTAGCCCGCACCGAAGTGGGACCAGACACTGGCCTTGGCGAAGAGTTCGGGTGAGACCACGCTGAGCAGACCGACGGCCAGCACACCGATCATCTCGATCCACACCGCGATCCACGCGATCCGGTGCCAACCGGGGCCGGTCTTGGTCAGTGCCACCGTAGCGATCACGTAGATGACTGCGGAAATCGTGGACAGGATGATCGCCAGCGGAGCCTCGGAGAACTCCGTGCCCAGTTGGTACAGGGAGCGCACGCCCGCGGACAGCGAGAACACACCGTAGATCACGATGATCAGGCGCCCGAATCCGCTGGACTTGGCATCGGTGCGCTGTTTCCGCACGCGATTGCCGAAACGCTGTTGCAGCGCATTGTGCTCGGTGGACTTGGTCACCGTGAACCTGTTCCTTTCCGCGATGGGGCCGATGTGGCCGGTCTCAGATGTTTTGGTAGTACCAGATGTAGTTCATGCGGTAGACCATGATGATCACCACGGGCCCGGCCGCCGCCAGGATCAGAGTGGACCACCGTGAACGTTCCACGAGTGACCAGATGAATGTTCCGGCCGGAATCAGCAGTGCCGTGAGCAAGTAGCCCCAGTACTCCAGGACGCTTCCCGAGGCTTCCGCGCCGAAAATGGGCAGGAAGATCGAACCGACCACGTATACGAGCAGGAACAGTTCCAGGATCAGCACGGAGCCCTGGGAGAAGTCGTCCGGTTCGCGTCCGCGCAGGGCCTGCACCAGGCAGATCAGGCACGACAGCGTTCCAATCACCACGGAGGCCCAGAACCATCCGTCGTAACCCCACAGCATCAGTGATTCTCCCGTTCGGACGAGTTGGACGGTTCGAAGGTGCCCGACGCGTCTGAGGCGTCGGACGAGCCGGCTGAATCAGAGGAGAAGGTCTCGCCAGCAGTGATACCCAGAACGGACGCCGCATAACGCTTGGCAGCGGAACCGCGGTTCTCGGCCAACGCGACCAGCGTTCCGTTCGGTGCGAAGCACGCCACCGGAAGATCTGTACCATCGAGCAGCTCAGCAGAGTGCGCGGAAATCCGGCGACCGTGCGACAGGTCAGTGGCCTCCCCCGCGTCCAAACGACGCACGGGAAACAGCAGCTCCGCGGCACGGTTGATGTCCAGGGTGTCCACGGTTCCGCCGTCGCTCACGGACTGCGTCAGATGATCCAGCGTGTGCGCCTGGTCGAGAGTGAAGGCCCCCACGCGCGTGCGGCGCAGCGCCGTCAGGTGTCCGCCCACGCCCAGGGCACGTCCGATGTCCCGGGCCAGAGCGCGGATGTAAGTACCGGAGGAACACGACACCGTGGCCTTCACGTAGATGCCGGTCTCGTCGCGCGAGATGTCGTGCACCGTGAATTCGTGGATCGTGACGGGTCGCGCCGCCAGTTCGACATCCTCGCCGCTGCGAACTCGGGCGTAGGAGCGTTTTCCGTCCACCTTGATGGCGCTCACCGAGGAGGGCACCTGCTGGATCTCGCCGGTGAGTGCGGAAACTTCACGCTGGATGTCGTCGTCACTCACTCCGGCGAGGGCCGAGGCGTCCGCGCGCTCGGTCACGTCGCCCTCGGCGTCGTCGGTCACGGTCGCTGCGCCCAATCGAATGGTGGCCTCGTACGTCTTGGACGTTCCGGTGACCCACGTGAGCAATTTGGTGGCCTTCTCGACACCCAGCACCAGGACTCCCGACGCCGCCGGGTCCAGGGTGCCGCGTGGCCCACCTTGCGGGTGCCGGCCAGCCGTCGCATCCGTGCCACGACATCGTGGGAGGTCCAGCCCAGGGGTTTATCGACGATGACGAACCCGGCCGTCCTCGGTAGCGAGGGGGCCGGGCTCGGAACGTGGGGACGTTCGCTCACGTGCGTCAGCTCCGGGGAGCGTCGGAGTCGATGTCGTTGTCGTCCGCGTCGTCCTCGGGCGTGCGGTAGGCGTCCTCGCCCGCGGCGTAGGAGGCACCGACCGCCTGCGCGGCGACCTGCTCGTCCTTCTCGCGGGCCGCGCGCAGCAGCTCCTCGAGCCGAGCGGCGTCGGCGGGG
>NZ_AJXN01000054.1 GCF_000286355.1 Kocuria atrinae C3-8
TAACCGTGCAGCAGTCCCATCCGCGTGATTGTGGGCAATCCGCCTTATTCGGTGGGACAGACCAGCGCGAATGACAACAACGCCAACCTGGCTATCCGACCCTTGATGGGCGCATCCGAGATACCTACGCCAAGCTCGGCAGTGGCCAGAACAAGAACAGCCTCTACGACTCCTACGTTCGGGCGATCCGGTGGGGCGCCGATCGTATCGGTGATCGCGGAATTCTTGCCTATGTCACCAACGGCGGATACATCGATGGCAATTCGGCAGATGGGATTCGGAAGTCTCTGGTGAGGGACTTCGATCATTTGTATGTGTTCAATACTCGGGGAAACGCGCGTGGCGCCGGCAATCTTCGTAAAAGGGAAGCGGGCAACGTTTTTGGTGGTGGGAGTCGCACAACAGTAGCCGTGCTGATCGCGCTCAAGGACCCCGCCCACACCGGTGAGTGCGAACTGCACTATCGGGACATCGGTGATTATCTCTCCCGCGAGCAGAAACTGAAGGTCATTGAATCGGCAACCCTGACCGGTAATGAGTGGCAAAATCTCGAACCAAATGACAAGGGTGAGTGGCTCAACCAATCCTCGGAGGATTTCCAGAATTTCGCGCCACTGGGGGACAAGAGTGGAAAAGATGCATTCTATCCCATATTTAGAACGTACAGTGCTGGATTGCAGTCAAATAGAGACTCCTGGGTTTATAACTACTCTCGTGAAGTATTAGTAGGCAATGTTGATCGAATGACGAAGACTTATAACGCAGTTACTGACGCCTATCAAGGCACGCCACGCCTAAAGAGGACGCAGCAGGACGTGGCTGACTGGCTCAAACAAGATTCGATGTGGACCGATCCCGCCGAGATTTCTTGGGCCCGTTCTCTCAGGCAATGGGCAGCGACAGGAAAATACCTCGCGCCTAGCTCAGACGCGTTGCGCAGTAGCATGTACCGCCCGTTTTCGAAGCAGCACCTTTATTTCGCCGGTGGTTATAACCATGAGCGTGCGCAGCTTCCACGGATGTTCCCGACCCCGCAGCACGAGAACTACGGGTTCTACTTAACCGGGGTGGGATCGCACTATGACTTCACGTTCATCGCGGTCGATGCAATCCCTGACTTGCATTTGCTGGACACGGGTCAGTTCTTCCCCCGCTACACCTACGAACCGGTCGGGAACATGAGCCACGGGGAACTGGACCTGGGTCTGGAAAGTGGCGGGAGCGACGTCGTCGTGGAGGGGTATCGGCGGATCGACAACGTGAGCGACGATGCGCTGGCACGCTACTCGGAGGCGTTCGGGGAGGGCGTGACCAAGGACGACATCTTTGTGAGCGTCTACGCGCAGTTGCATGACCCGCGCTATCGGGAGAAGTACGCGGCGGACCTGAAGCGGCAGTTGCCGCGGATTCCGTTGCCGGGGTCGGCGGAGGCGTTCGGTGCTTACGTAGATGCGGGGCGCAAGCTCATGGATCTGCACATCAAGTACGAGTCGGTCGAGCCGTATCCGCTGAGCGAGTCCCACAGCACCGGCAACGAATCGGACCCTGGATATTATCGAGTGACCAAGCTGCGCTGGGGCGGAACCGGCAAGTCGAAGGACCGGTCAAGCATTGTCTACAACGGCAACGTCACGCTGAGCGGCATCCCGGACGAGGCGCACGAGTACATGCTGGGTTCGCGCTCCGCGCTGGAGTGGATCATGGACCGGTACCAGGTCAAGACGGACAAAGCCTCGGGAATCGTGAACGACCCCAACGACTGGGCTGCAGAGCATGAGGACCCGCGCTACATCGTGGATCTGATCAAACGCGTAACCACGGTGAGCGTGGAGACTGCGCGTATTGTCTGGACACTACAGACCGTGCTGATCTGATCAGACAGTCGCTTTGGCATGCCGACCATGGTGGGGTCACTGGGGTGAATATTTACTCGTAAACCAGGAGATTCGAAGCGCAAGTGCTAGACTACCTCTAACAGTTCAGCCCGCCCGGATTCGTCCGGAGTGGGCTGGATCTCTATTAAGCACACGTTCGAGGACCAGCATGGCGAACCAGGTCAAGCCTTTTATGACCCTGCAGGAGCAAGAGCAACAGCTGCGGGGCCGAGGTCTCAGAATGGACAGCCTCTCCGCACAACAGTGCTCTCACACGTTGGCTACTACCGGTTATCCGGCTACTGGTATCCATACCGAATCCAGCGCGGAGAAAAACCAACCTCACGAGGCGATGAGTTTCAGGCGGGCGCCTCACTGGAAGAAGTCACTGCGCTTTACGAGTTCGATCGAAAGCTCAGAACCCTGGTTCATGATGGACTGGAGCGAGTCGAGGTCGCCCTGCGGTCTCACATCAGTGACGTCTTGGGTTCCCACGGCCCCCTTGCCCATGAGTTACCGTCGAATTTTAGGCCGCAGTTCAATCATCGCGACTGGATTCAAATTACCAAGTCCAGAATCTCGCGATCCGTCAGACACAATACTGCGATTAGACATCACCTGAACACATACAGTGGCATACCTATTTGGGTGCTCATGGAAGTGCTCGACTTTTCGGATGTCTCCAAGCTGTTCGACGGCATGGTGGCTCGTGAACAACAAGTGGTGGCGGAGGGGCTCGGATTCCGGGCCGACCTGGAGAAACTCAGTAAGAATCAGAGACACAAAGCTTTCAAGCGGCACCCTCTCGCGGCGTGGTTGGAGCAGATCACAGTGATCCGTAATGCCTGCGCCCACCATGCAAGACTCTGGAACACGACTTTCATACCCGTTGGCACCGCGGCTGCAAGAACTGTGCCAGGGTTAGGGTCTTTGCCGCAGGGCCAAAGCGAAAGACTGTACGGATCACTGCTCATGATGGGGTTGATTTTGCGGACAGTCTCACCTGGAACGGGGTGGCCCCTGAAAGTACGTGACCTAGTGGATCACTCGTTTGAAGGACTCACATTCAGGACCACATCGGAGATGGGTTTCCCGAAGGACTGGCAGCAGGAATCCATGTGGCAGCGGGTCCTTCTGGAGAGCTGACGATCGAGCGTGACCACCCAAAGGGCAGAGGTTGGCACCGAAACCCCTGGTCTTGGCGTCAACCTCTGCCCGAAATGTGGGTGAGAGCGGAAACCCCTACCCAATCACCGAATCCACCAGCGCCTTGGCCTCTTCCTGCACCTGCTTCAGGTGTTCAGCACCCTTGAATGACTCGGCGTAGATCTTGTAGACATCCTCGGTGCCGGACGGACGGGCGGCGAACCACGCGTTCTCCGTGACGACCTTCAAACCGCCGATTGCAGCGCCGTTGCCGGGAGCTTCCGTCAGCTTTGCGGTGATCGGTTCACCGGCCAGGGTGTCCGTGGTGACCTGCTCTGCGGAGAGCTTTCTCAGCGCTGCCTTCTGCTCACGGTTGGCCGGAGCATCGATGCGCTCGTACACCGGATCGCCGAACTCCTCGGTCAACTCCTTGTAACGCTGCGACGGTGTCTTGCCGGTGCGGGCGGTGATCTCCGCGGCCAACAGGGCCAAGATGATGCCGTCCTTGTCGGTCGTCCAGGTGGAACCGTCCATGCGCAGGAACGATGCACCCGCGGACTCCTCACCACCGAAACCGATGGAACCGTCAATCAGACCCGGCACGAACCACTTGAAGCCCACGGGGACCTCATCCAGACGGCGCCCAAGAGAAGATGCCACCCGGTCGATGATCGACGAAGACACCAGCGTCTTGCCCACACCGGCGTCGGAAGACCACCCCGAACGGTTGCGGTACAGGTAATCAATGGCCACGGCCAGGTAGTGGTTCGGGTTCATGAGCCCGGCATCCGGGGTCACGATGCCGTGCCGGTCCGTGTCCGCGTCGTTGCCGGTCGCGATGTCGTACTTGTCGCGGTTACCGATCAGCGATGCCATGGCATTGGGGGAGGAGCAGTCCATGCGGATCTTCTCGTCCCAGTCCAGCGTCATGAACGCCCATTGCGGGTCCACCTCGGGGTTGACCACGGTGAGGTTCAGTCCGAATCGCTTGCTGATCTCTTCCCAGTACGCCACGGACGCAGAGCCCATGGGGTCCGCGCCAATGTGCAGACCGGATTCCGCAATGACGTCCAGATCGATGATCGAGGCAGATCCGAGACATAGGAGTCCAGGAAATCGAAGGTGCCGGTGGTCGCTGCGGCGCGAGCGGCGTCGTTCGAGACGCGCTTCACGCCGTCGAGCCCGGCCTCCATGAGCTCGTTGGCGCGCGCGGCAATCCACTCGGTCGCGTCAGAATCTGCGGGGCCGCCGTGCGGAGGGTTGTACTTGAAGCCGCCGTCGGCCGGCGGGTTGTGGGACGGCGTGATGACAAGGCCGTCTGCCTGCTCGGCCGCGCCGGACGCGTTGTACTTGATGATCGCGTGGGACAGCGCAGGGGTGGGCGTGAAGCCTCACGCGAATCCAGCAGCACGTTCACACCGTTGGCCGCGAGCACCTCGAGCGCGGTATCCTGCGCGGGTCCGGACAGCGCGTGCGTGTCCTTGCCCATGAACAACGGGCCGGTAATGCCCTGCCCCGCGCGATACTCCACGATTGCCTGTGTAATGGCCGCAATATGCGTGTCGTTGAACGAAGTCTTGAGCGAGGATCCACGGTGCCCGGACGTACCGAACGCCACTCGCTGATCGGGATCACCGGCGTCAGGCACGCGATCGAAATACGCCGCGATCAGCTCGTCGATGTTCACAAGGTCACTGGGTTGGGCTACGGTGCCCGCACGGTTCGCCATACCCCAAACCTACTCGGGAAACCCGCGCTCGTCAGTGACGCGACGCAATGTTCCGTTCGATTGCACTCACGCGGCCCGCGGTCCGTGGGCGGGTTCAGCTGCGCGGCCAGGGAGAGCAGCCACGCCTCCGACGACGCCGCTCCCACCAGTTGCACACCCATCGGCACCTTGCCGGGGTAGTCACCGGATTCCGGCTGTGTCCACACGGTGGGAACAGTGATGGCCGGTAGCCCCACCACGTTGATGAACGAGGTGTAGGGGGTGTACTGGCACTGCCGCTCGTAGTCGCGTTCTGCGCTGCGAGGATCGGCCATGTCGTAGCCCTCGAAGTACCAATCAATGGGCCGCGGCGGCATGGCCAGGGCGGGCGTGAGAATCATGTCGTACTGGGCATATTGAGCGATAGTGTCGGCCTCGAACACGCGAATCGCGCTCACGGCGTCCGCCAACTCCACGGCAGAGCGGTTCAACGCGGCTTCTCGAAAGTGCCGCGCCAGGCCGGTCAGTTGCAACTCTTGCCCGTCGGCCAAGGGGATCTGACCCACGGCGGTCGTCCACAATTTGAAGAAGTTCTCCGCATAACCGGGCAGGTAGTTGATCTGCGCTTCCTCGACCTCGTGCCCCAGCGCCTGCAACTGGCGGACGCCCTCGGACAGAGCGAGCTCTGCTTCGGGGGAGACCGAGATGTCGTAGGTGCCCTCGAACGGGGATGCCGTACTCACGCCGATCCGTAACGGACGATCTCCCCATGGAGCATCCCCGGCCAGCGCGCGGCTCACCACGGATGTGAACGACCGTTCCGGCACTGCTTTCACGGGCCGATTGATGGCGGTGTGTCCCGGGGTGGAGGACAGCACATCCATGAGTAGGGCGGCGTCCAAGGCGGTGCGCGTGATGGGGCCGTTGACGCCCAACTGCCCCACGTTGTTCAGTGCATCGCTGCTCAGGACCCGCCCACGGTTCGGTTTGAGCCCGATCAATCCACACGCCGCGGCAGGAATTCGCACCGAACCGCCGCCGTCCGAACCGATCGCCCCCGCCAGCATCCCGGAGGCCACAGCCGCCGCCTGGCCACCAGAGGAGCCTCCGGGGCTGTGTTCCGGCGAGTGGGGATTGCGCGCCGGCGGAAATATTCTGTTCTCGGAATAACAATTGAGCAGGAACTCCGGGACTTGTGTCTTGCCCACCATCACGGCGCCGGCTGCCTCAAGGGTTTGCGCGAGAGGGTCAGAGTCGGCAGCGATCGGGAACTCACCGTCCTCGTCCTGGTTGATCAGGGTTCCGAAGGTCGTGGGCATCCCCGCGACCTCGTGGCCGTCCTTCAGTGCCGTGGGTACACCCAGAAGCGCTGGCAATTCTGCTTGAGCGGACGGGTCCGACGCCGCCTCGGCCAGTTGTTCGTCCGCCTCCCGGGCCCACTTCATGGCAACTTCACGATCCACGTGAATGAACGCGCCCAGGGTGTCATTGAGCTCTTCGATGCGGTCGAGCGAGGACTTCACGGTGTCCTCGCTGGTGACCTGACCGTTGCGCAGTGCCAGAACAGTCTCGGTGAGTGACGGATAGTGCTCCACGATGGTCCTCCGGGCTCGGAATGAAGTGGTATACGGCGGGTTAGTCCCACCATCCCACATCGACCGTGAGGGTTTAAGGTTCCCTATCCCGCATTCTCGGCCGAAAACAAGGCATAGGGAACCCTATTCCACGGAAGTGACACCGGAAGACGAAGACCATGGAGCCGCAACCGCGGAAGGTGGCGGGGCGGCGTCGTCGTCGTCCGTAGTGGCGTCAAGGCTGGCCAGGAACGCAGGAACGCAAAAACGCAGGAACGCAGAAATGCGAACGGGCGGCCACCGGAAAACCGGTGACCGCCCGTCGAAAAGCGCTACGTGATCAGTTCAGATCAGGCGCCAGCCTCTTCAATGGCCTTGACGAACACGCGCAGGCCGTCGCGCAGCAGGTCGAAGTCGATGACCAGCGGCGGCAGCAGACGCACGTTGTTGCCGAAGGTGCCACAGGTCAGGATGACAACACCCTGTTCCATGCACTTGGCGGCAATCTGCTTGGCAGCATCAGCGTTGGGCTTCTTGGAACCTGGCTCCACGAACTCGAGCGCCATCATGGCGCCGCGACCGCGCAGCTCGCCCACGATGGGGGAGGACTCGGCCAGGTCGCCCAGCTCTTCCTTGATGATCTTCTCGATCTCCAAGCGCGCTCGTTGAGGCCCCACTCTTCGATGGTCTCAATGGCGCCCAGGCTGCGGCACACGCGACGGGGTTACCGCCGTAGGTGCCACCCAGGCGCCGCCGTGCACGGAGTTCATGATCTCCGCACGGCCCACCACGCCGGACAGCGGCATACCGCCGGCGATGCCCTTGGCGAAGGTCACCAGGTCGGGCTCGATGCCTCCCACTCGGAGGAGAACCACGTGCCGGTGCGAGCGATGCCTGCCTGGACCTCGTCAGCCACGAACACAGCGCCGTTGTCCTGGCACCACTTGGTCAGCGTGGGCAGGAAGCCCTCGGCGGGGACGATGAAGCCACCCTCGCCCTGAATGGGCTCGATGACCACTGCGGCAACGTTCTCCGCACCGACCTGCTTTTCGATTAGGAGCAGCGCGCGCTCGGCGGCTTCCTGACCGGTCATGCCGTCAGCATCACGGAACGGGTAGGACATGGGAACGCGGTACACGTCAGAAGCGAACGGACCGAAACCCTGCTTGTAGGGCATGACCTTGGAGGTCATGGCCAGCGTCAGGTTGGTGCGGCCGTGGTACGCGTGATCGAAGACGACCACTGCGCTGCGCTTGGTGTAGGTGCGAGCGATCTTGACCGCGTTCTCCACTGCCTCGGAACCCGAGTTGAACAGGGCCGCACGCTTGTCGAAGGAACCCGGGGTCAGCTCGGCGATCTTCTCGCCAACCGCCACGTAGCCCTCGTACGGGGTGACCATGAAGCACGTGTGGGTGAACTTCTCCACGGCTTCCTTGACCTTCTCCACGACCTTGGGAGCGGATGCGCCCACGGAGGTCACGGCGATGCCGGAGCCCAGGTCGATCAGCTGGTTGCCGTCGGCATCCAGGATCACGCCGCCGTCCAGCTTGTCCGCGTACACGGGGACGGAGGACGCCACACCGGAAGCGACCGCGTTACTGCGGCGCTCTGCCAGCTCAACGGACTTGGGGCCCGGGATGCTGGTCTTCAGGTCACGCTTCTGCTCAAGCGTGTATTCGATTTCAGCCATAGTTGTCTGATTGTCCTTTCGAGGGGTGAAAAATTAGGTGTGGATCAGGCCCACGGGGAGGGCAGGCCCATGTACTGAGTGGTGGTGTACTCGGCAATGCCCTCGGCGCCGCCCTCACGGCCCAGACCGGACTCCTTGACGCCACCGAACGGAGCGGCGGCGTTCGAGATCACGCCGACGTTCATGCCCAACAGGCCATACTCGATGCGGTCGCCGATGCGCAGCGCACGCGAGATGTCATTGGTGTACACGTAGGAGGCCAAGCCGTACTCGGTGGAGTTGGCCAGACGCACAGCGTCGTCCTCGTCCTTGAAGGTGATGACCGGAGCCACGGGGCCGAAGATCTCTTCCGTGAACACGCGGCAGTCCTCGGTCACACCGGTGATCAGGGTCGGCTCGAAGAAGTAGCCGTTGCCGTCCACAGCCTTGCCGCCCACGCTGATGGTCGCGCCCTTTTCCTTGGCGTCTTCCACAAGCTCGACGACGCCGTCGCGCGCCTTCTTCTCGACGAGCGGGCCCACATCGGTGCCCTCGTCCATACCGTTACCGGTCTTGAGCGCGCCGAGCTTCTCACCGAACTTCTTGGAGAACTCCTCAGCCACGGACTCGTGCACCAGGAAGCGGTTGGCCGCGGTGCAGGCCTCGCCCATGTTGCGCATCTTGGCGGCCATGGCACCCTCGACAGCCTTGTCCAGGTCTGCGTCCTCGAACACGATGAACGGGCCGTTGCCACCCAGTTCCATGGAGGTACGCAGCACGCGGTCCGCAGCGGTCTTCATGAGCTGCTTGCCCACGGGGGTGGAACCGGTGAAGGAGACCTTGCGCAGGCGCGGGTCGTCCATGATGGGGCCGGAAACCTTGGAGGCGGAGGCCGAGCACACTACGTTGAGAACACCCGCGGGGATACCCGCCTCGATTATCAACTTGGCAAAGTACTGCGAGGTCAGCGGGGTGAGGCGCGCAGGCTTGAGGATCATGGTGCAGCCTGCGGCCACGGCGGGAGCAACCTTGCGGGTTGCCATGGCCAGTGGGAAGTTCCACGGGGTGATCAACAGGCACGGGCCAACCGGCTTGTGGGTCACAATCATCTTGAGGTTGCCCTCGGGGGTGTCCGCGTAGCGGCCGTAGTGGCGGGGTGCTTCCTCCGAGAACCAGCGCATGAACTGGTTGCCGTAGACAACTTCACCCTGCGATTCCTTGAGCGGCTTACCCATTTCCAGGGTCATCAGCGTCGCGAGCTCGTCGGTGTGTTCCTTCACCAGGTTGTACGCGCGCATCAGAATGTCCGAGCGTTCGCGGGTGGAGGTGCGTGCCCAGGACTCCTGAGCGTTCGCCGCGGCATCCATGGCAGCGCGGGAATCTTCTTCGGTGGCCGAGGCCAGAGTGGCCAGGACTTCACCGGTGGCGGGGTTCTCGACATCAAAGGTGCCGCCGTCGGAGGCATCGCGCCATTCTCCGTTGATCAGCAGACCCTTGGGAGTGGCTTCAAGAAGTGCAGAAATTTTCTCTTGGTTAGTCATATCGTGCCTCTCTCACAACTTCATCCTAGAAATTGTGCAGTTGAAGGTGCTTGGGCGCAATGCCCCTGATTCCATGTTATGCCCCGGCGCAAGTCCGAGCATCCCTCATTTCTTGCGGGCTTCCACGGCAGCCACCAGTCGGGGCTCCGCGTCTTCTCCCGGTTCAATGCCTCGGGGGATGCGCAGCAGGAAGATCAGTCCGAGCAGCCACCACAAACCGAAGATGACATAGGGGGCTACGCCAAGGCTGGCCGGCATGCCCGGGATGTACAGGATGGCCAATCCGGCACACAGGACGACCGACAGGATTCCGATGACAACTCCGCCATTCTTGCGGCCGCCGATTCGGTACGGGCGTTCCATCGAGGGTTCGCGCTTACGGAGGATCACGAACACCACGGAAACCAGCAGGTACGCAATCACAATGGAGGGTGAGCCTGAATCAACTAGCCAACCCAGCATTTCCTCGCCGAAGAACGGCGCGATGAAGGACAGTGCGCCCACAAAGAGCAGTGCGTTGATGGGTGTGCCGTACTTGGGGTGGATCTTGCCGAACCAGCGCGGCAGCATGCGGGAATTCCCCAGGGCCCAAAGCAACCGGGAAGCGCCCATGAGCAGGGAGTTCCAGGATGTCAGAATGCCGGCCAGACCGCCGGCGAGAAGCAGGTTGGCCATGGCCTGGGAGTTGAACACGGCTCCCACCGCGTCCGCCACGGCGATGTCGGCCACGGCCAACTCGGCTACCGGCAGCGAAGCCGATGTGGTGAGAATCACCATTCCGTACCAAACGGTGGCCAGCAGGACGGCGATCACGATGGTTCCGCCGAGCTTCTTGGGCGAGAGGTTCATCTCCTCGGAGACCTGAGGGATTACATCGAAACCGACGAACAGGAACGGCACCACCACGAGCACGGTGAAGAATCCAGCCATCCCGTTGGAGAAGAAGGGTTCCATGTTCTGTTCCGACCCGCCGCTGAAGGCCCCGAAGATCATGAACAGGCCCACAATGGCCAGGAACAGAATCACGAAAATCTGCACGGTTGAAGCCTGCTTCACCCCTCGGATGTTGATCCAGGTGATGATCACTGCGGAGAGCGAGCCGACCAGCGCCCACGTGAGATTCACTTCGAAGCCGGCAATGGTCCACAGAGGAATTTGGCTCAACCCCGGGAAAATGTACTGCACGGTTCGCGGTACGGCCACGGCCTCGAACGCCACGATGGTGATGTAGCCGACCGTAATGCCCCACGAGCCGATAAATGCCCAGCGCGCACCCATGCCGCGCAGCAAGTAGTTGTGCTCACCGCCCGCTGCGGGCATGGCGGCCACGAGCTCGCCGTAGACCAGACCCACAACCGTCATGATGATGCCACCGGCGAGCATGGCCAGCGCGGCGCCCATGGTTCCGGCGTCATCCAGCCAGCCGCCGGTGAGCACGACCCAGCCGAAGCCGATCATCGCGCCCACCCCGAGTGCAATGGCATCTATCCGGCCAAGGACTTTCTTGAATCCCCGTTGGTCTGTGTGAGTCATGGGCACGTCCTATCGAGCAAGTAATGCGAATTGATGTCCTTATTCTGTCGCTCGAAGGACTCAATTGGGCTTTTCGCCGCTCCATTGCGCGTTGCCCACCTTTGCAAGGTTGCTTCCCGCCGACGACGCCGCGCCCCAGGTTTCGTTGGATCCTCCCGGCGCACGTGGTGTTTCGTGGGAACCTCTTGGGATCGCCGCGAGGTTCCGGCGGAACCAGAAGTGTCATCTAAGGCGCCGGCGGCACCTCATGCGGGGTGGATACGCGTGGGGAACCCCACGCAATGTGCATGCGCGGGACTCGCCGTAGAAGGAGTGCATGACAGTGGGGACCCCGCCCTTAAGGGCAAGGTCCCCGCTGTATTCGCTAGCGGGCGGTGCCCGCTAAAGCGAAGAGGCTAGATGGTCTTGCGATCAGGCGGCGTGGTTGCACTTCTCGCACGTGCAGTTCTCACAGGTGCAGGTTTCGCACGTGCAGTTGGGGCCGCACTTCTCGCAGGCGCAGGTGGTCTCAGTGGTTGCAGCGCTCATTGTGGTGCTCCTTGGTGTGTTGATGGGCGTCCAGGAAGACGTGCGCTACGTGCTCGTCGATCAAGCGGTAGCGCGTGACTCGGCCGTCGCGGAAACCTTCCACGAGGTGGGCCTCTCGCAACACCTTGAGATGTTGCGAGACCAGGGGTTGGGACAGACCCAACTCCTGTGACAGCTCTCCGACGAACCGGGGCTCCACGGTGAGTCGCTCCACGATGGCGCAGCGAGCCGGGTTGGCCAGCGCGCCGAACAGACGAGCCACATCCAGATAGGGGGACAGCGGCCCCGTAGCCTCGGTTGTCATAAGACCATCCTTATATAAGGAATTTGCGATATCAAGCCCCGTGGGGCCCGATGCAACACAGAAGGAGGACTCTCGCCCTCGGTGAACGCTGTTCGCCAAACCCTGAGTGAGGCATAACCTAGGGGTATGGCTTACGCAACAGTTAATCCCGCCACAGGCGAAACCGTAAAAGAGTTCCCCACCGCAACGGATCAAGAGATCAAGGACGCAGTGAAGCGTTCCGGTGAGGCCTACAGGTCTTGGCGCAACACTCCCGTTTCGGAGCGCGCCCAGCTCATGCACAAGATGGCTGAGCTGTACCGCGAGCGCAAGGAAGAGCTCGCAAAGATCCTGACCGACGAGATGGGCAAGCCCAAGGCTCAGGCCATCGGCGAGGTCATGATCGTTGCGGGTATCTACGACTACTACGCGGACAACGCAGAAGGCTTCATGGAAGGCCGCACCCTGGAACCGTCCACGGGTGGCGAAGCTCGCGTGGTCCTGGATTCCACCGGTTCCCTGCTGGGCATCATGCCCTGGAACTTCCCGTACTACCAGGTGGCTCGTTTCGCAGCACCCAACGTGATGCTGGGTAACACCATCCTGCTGAAGCACGCCGGTAACGTTCCGCAGTCTGCCGTGGTGCAGGAGGAGCTCTTCCACGAGGCGGGCTTCCCCAAGGATGTTTACATCAACATCTTCGCTTCCAACGACCAGATCGCTGACATCGTGATCCCGGATCCGGCTGTGCAGGGTGTGTCCCTGACCGGTTCCGAGCGCGCAGGTGCCTCCGTGGCCGCCACCGCTGGTAAGAACCTCAAGAAGGTCGTTCTGGAGCTCGGCGGTTCCGACCCCTTCATCGTTCTGGACGACCAGAACGTGGAACGCACCGTGAAGAACGCCGTGATGGGTCGTATGTCCAACAACGGCCAGGCGTGCACCAACGCCAAGCGCTTCATCGTTCTGGAAGACGCCTACGAGTCCTTCGTGGACAAGTTCGCGCAGGCTGTCCAGGGCATCGAGCCCGGTGACCCCTCGGACGACAAGACCTTCCTGGGCCCGATCAGCACCGTGGGTGCTCGTGACGAGATCATGGAGCAGGTCCAGGACGCCATCGACAAGGGCGCGTCCGTGCTGGCCGGTGGTAAGAAGATCGAGCGCGACGGCGCATGGATGGAAGCTACCGTCCTTGCTGACGTGACCCCCGAGATGCGCGCCTACGCCGAGGAGATCTTCGGCCCGGTGGCCGTGGTCTACAAGGTCAAGGACGCTGACGAGGCCGTTGAGCTGGCCAACTCCTCGCCCTTCGGTCTGGGCGGTTCCGTGTTCGGCGCCGATGAGGCCGCCGCACTGGAGATCGCCAAGCGCGTGGACTCCGGCATGGTGTTCGTCAACGAGACCACCGGTACCGCTCCGGACCTGCCCTTCGGTGGCGTCAAGCGCTCCGGCGTGGGCCGCGAGCTGGGTCCCTTCGGTATCGAGGAGTTCGCCAACAAGAAGCTGCTGCACACCCCCGCCAAGAAGTAAGGCTGGGTTGACCGTTCTCGAACGGTAGACAGACCGAAACCGCCCCCGCACCTGAAAAGGTGCGGGGGCGGCGTCGTTGTGTCGAAAGCTTTAGTGGCGCAGGTCCTTGCCCTTGGTTTCGGGAAGGAAGAACGCGACCACCGAGGAGATCAGGAGCAGCAGGCACACGTACACCGAGAAGGCGCTCACGGAGTAGGTGGTGCTGATCCAGTTCTGCAGGTACGGGGCGGTGCCGCCGAAGATGGCCACGGCCACCGCGTACGGGAAGGCCACGCCCACGGTGCGCACGCTGGTGGGGAACAACTCGGCGAACACGGCGGGCGTGTTGGCCAGGGTGGCGCCCATGAAGATCAGGATGAGTGCGGTGGGGAAGAACAGGGAGATGAAGCTCTGACCCACCATGGCGTTCATGGGGAAGAACAGCAGCAGCGGAACCACGTTGCCGATGATCAGTGCGGGGCGGCGGCCGAAGCGGTCGGAGAACTTACCCCAGAACGGCAGCGAGATGATGAGCACCACGTTGGCCAAGAGGCTCGCATTGAGTGCGGTGGCCTGCGGCATGCCGTGAACCACCACGGCCTGCTGAACGGCGGACACGGACCACACGTAGTAGCACACGGTGCCGCCGATGGTCAGGCCGATCACGCGGAACGCGGACTTCCAGTTGCGGCGGAACTCGGGCCAGATGGAGGGGCGCTTGGTCTTGTTGGTCTTGAAGGTTTCGGACTCGTGCAGCTGCGAACGGCCGACCAGGGCCCACAGGCCACCCAGTGCACCGATGAAGAACGGAACGCGCCAGCCCCACTCGCCCATCTGCTCGGGGGAGAGGAACAGGTTCATGATGACGCCCATGAAGATACCCAGGCACGCGCCGATGGTTCCGGACACGTAGATCATGGAGGACCAGAGGCCGCGGCGCTCCGGGGGAGCCATCTCAGCCAGGTACGTCTGAGCGGTGGGCATTTCGCCACCGTAGGCCAGACCCTGGATCAGTCGGGCGACCAGCAGCATGACCGCGGCGAACACGCCGGCGGTCTCGAAGGTGGGCGTGAGGCCGATCATCAGCGCGCCCAGCGCGATGCCACCAACCGTGGTCAGCAGTACGGCCTTGCGGCCCACGCGGTCGGCCATCCAGCCGAAGAACAAGCCGCCGATGGGGCGGAAGATGAAGCCCACGGCAAAGATCGCCATGGCGCCCAGGATGGAGGCCACGGGGTCAGAGGGGTTGAAGATCTCGCGTGCGAAGTAAATGGAGAACGTCGCGTAGATGCTCCAGTCGTATCACTCCAGGCGTTGCCAATGCCCGTGTTGATGAGGGTTTTCCTGGAAGAGACGGCAATGCCGCCCGGATTGGTCTCCGAGTAAGGGGTGGCAGTTGAAGTAGCCATAACGTGCATCCTGAATCGGTGGAGCGATGCCTCGTGAGGGGCGCCGCGAAAGAAGTAGAAAGTGGCGGGTGCCACAGCTCGTATAGGCAATTGTGCACGATGCGTTCCAGATTACCAAGACTTGTGTAAGATTTTTTACAGTTCACGGGCACATGTCGCGATTTTGTTTCAAATTATTGCCCCAGCGTCTGAAACCACAGACCCAGGGTCATCACCCTGACTTTGTACAATCATGTATCGGCCACCACACACATCTAAGGGAGATCCATGGCAAGCAACGGCCAGTCCAAGACTGAGCTGTCCGACCAGGACTTGGAGCTCATCAGCCTGCTGCAGTGGGCACCCAGAATCACCTGGGGTGAAGCCGCCGAGATTCTGGACGCACACCCCACCACCCTGGCCGGACGCTGGGAGAAACTGCGCAGCTCCGGCGCAGCCTGGATCACGGCCCAGGTCAATCTCAACGATCCCCGCAATCTGTTGTCCTTCCAGGAGATCTCCTGCGACGCCCAGCAGTGGGACCACGTGGTCAAAGAGCTCGTGGCCATGCCGGAGGTGCTTTCGGTTGAGGCTTTCGGCCGAGAACCGGACCTCGGTCTCACCGTGGTCAGTCGGGATCTGCAGTCGCTCTCGCGCATCATCGAGGAGAAAATCTCCCGCGTTCAGGGCATCGTGAAGATCCACAACATGATCTCCACCAAGCTCCACCGTGCCGGTGACAAGTGGCGTCTGGACAGGCTCAGCGATGAGCAGCGGGCCGCCGCGCAGGCCTGGGTGAAGGCTGAGCAGGAGTCTCTGCCCGTGAGCAGCACGCCGCTGGGCGAGGATCAGCGTCCCGTGATCGAAGCGCTCATGCTCGACGGTCGCGCTAGCGCGGCGGAAATCGCTCGCACCACCGGCCTGCACCCGGCCACCGCCCGCCGGTATCTGCACAAGGTGCTCGCTTCTGGGATGTTGTCCATCCGGTGCGATTTGATCCAGCGGGTCTCCGCATCGCCCATCACGGCGCAGTGGTTCACGCGCCTGGACGCGAATCTGCACGAAACGGCGGCGGAAGCGCTCTCGCACGACCCTCGTACCCGCGTGGTCACGTCCATCACCGGGCGTGCGAACCTGATGGTCGTCATGTGGTTGGGCTCGGTGGGGGAGATCCTCGAGGCCGAACGGGCCATCCAGTCCGCGGTGTCCGGCATCGAGACCCAGGAGACGGTGGTGTCCCTGCGGCCCATCAAGCGCATGGGATGGGTCCTGGGCACGGAGGGTCACGTGGGTAAGAAGTTCGTTTCGCCCGAGCTGCACCTGAGCTAACCTTCTGCGGCCTGTCCCGTCTCCACGACGGGTTCGCCGACGACGCCGCCCCGGCACCTACCAAGGTGCCGGGGCGGCGTCGAGGTGGGGCGTTCGAGAACAACCGGAAGTGGTTCAGTCCTCGCGCTGGTAGCGGATCTGAGCCCCCACCACGGTGGACTCGACCACGGTGTCCTTGATCGCGCGATCGTCCTCCGCGAAGACGTCCCGGTCCACGACCACGAAGTCCGCGAGCATGCCCGGTGCCAGGCACCCCTTGAGGTTCTCCTCGTAGGAGGCGCGCGCCACGGCGTGGGTGTAGTAGTACACGGCCTCCGCACGGGGAAGGATTTCCTGTGGCTGCCAACCGTCCACGGCATCCCCGTCACGAGTCCGCGTGATGGCCGCGTGAATGCCCTGGAACGGATTGGGATCCTCCACGGGTGCATCCGAACCGAAGACGAGTTCCGCACCTGCCGCCCGCAGGCTGTTCCAGCCGTACGCGATCAGGTCGCGATCCTCCAGGAAATCGTTCATGGGGATGTCAGCCGTGCAGTGCATGGGCTGCATAGAGGCCGTGACACCCAGTTGACGGAATCGGGCGATGTCGCTGCGTTTGATGTACTGCGCGTGCTCGATGCGCTGGCGCAGGCCGAAGACCCGTGAAATGGCCTGATGAGTCTCGAACGCGTCGAGCACCTCGGTCGCGGCCTGGTCACCGATGGCGTGAACCGCGGTGGCAATGCCGGCGCTCGCCGCCAGGTGGATCCAATGATCCAATTCGTCCCGAGTAGTCACGGCCATCCCATGGTCCTGGGTGCCCGGCCACGGATCCGACATGTGGCAAGTGTGGGAGCCCAGAGCGCCGTCCGCGAAGAGCTTGAGCGGACCCATTGAAATCCACTCATCGCCCGATGCGGTGCGAATACCGCGACTGATGAAATCGAGAATCTGTTCCTGCCGCAGCACCTTGTGCACGCGGATATCCAGCTCACCGCGTTCCCGCAGTTTCTGATAGGCAAAGAGGCAGTCCGCGCCGTCGATGTCGTGGATGGAGGTGATACCGCGCTTGAGCAGTTCTCGCTGGCCCACGGGCAGGTAATCGTCGATGTTGCCGGAGACATCCGACTGCATCAGGCCATCGCGGATGGGGATGCCCGCCGCTTCCCGGATGATGCCGGTGAGCTCACCGTGCTCGTCCCGCTCGTAGGTGCCGCCGTCCGGGTCCTTGACGTTGCGGTCCAAACCCAGAGTCTCCAGCGCCTTGGAGTTGAGCCACAGCGTGTGCCAGTCCAGGGAACCCAGGGCCATGGGGATGTCCGGGCAGATGCTATCCAGGCTGTGCTTGTCCGGGAACACCGGAACGTCCCAGCCGTTGGCGTTCCACTGTCCGCCGAAGATCCAGGTCTGGGACTCATCCTGCCGCGCCTTCTCCACGAACGGCTTCAGCAGGTCCAGGGCCTCCTGCAACGAGCCGCAGAAACGCATATCGGGTTCCGTGATGGAGCGTGAGTAAATGGCCGAATGAATGTGTCCGTCACCCATGCCCGGCAACACGTACTTACCCTCGAGGCTCGTGCGCTCCGTACCCAACGGAGCCATGTCCTTGAGCCTCCGATAGTCGCCCACGGCCACGATGCGGTCGTCCGAGGTGAGGATGGCATCCGGGTGAGGCATGTCGTGAGAGTGCCAGGTGGCCTGCGGAGTCCACCCCGTGGCCGGGTTCATGGCGTGGACTTTGGCGTTATGGAACAGGCGAAACATCCGTGGGACTCCTCGATGCGAACCGGTGCGGGGCGGACAAGGGCTGACCTCCGATCCTATCGAAGCAACCGGTGGACTGGCGCAGGCTCCTTGTCCCCTTTACCGTTCACGCTGATAACGGATCTGCGCACCCACCACGGTGGCTTCGACACGGTGTCCTTGACCGCTTGGGCGTCTTCCGCAAACACATCTCGGTCCACCGCGATGAAGTCCGCGAGCATGCCCGGTGCCAGGCACCCCTTGAGGTTCTCCTCATAGGAGGCGCGGGCTACCGCGTGGGTGTAGTAATAAAGTGCCTCCGGTAGACCGATGCTCTCCTCCGGTTGCCAGCGATTGGCGGGCTTCTCCGGTTCCGAACGACATACAGCGGCGTGAATCCCGAAGAACGGGTTGGGGTCCACCACCGGCCCGTCCGAGCCGAAAGCCATGGGGGTTCCCGCAGCACGCAGACTGTTCCACCCGTAGGCCACCATATCCCGGCCCTCCACAAAGTCGTTCATGGGGATCTCCTCGGGGCAGTGCAGGGGCTGCATGGAAGCGGTCACCCCTAATCGCTGGAACCTCAGGATGTCATCGCGTTTGATGTACTGAGCGTGCTCCACGCGCTGGCGCAGCCCGAAGACCTGGGCGATCGTTCGGTTGGCCTCGAACGAGTCCAAGACATCGGTGACGGCCTGGTCACCCACGGCGTGCACGGCGCTGGCAATGCCCGCCGCTGCCGCCTTATGGGTCCAATGGTCCAGCTCCTCACGGGAGATCACGGCCACCCCGTGGTCGTGGGTGCCGGGCCACGGCTCCGACATGTGTGCGGTGTGGGAACCCAGGGCGCCGTCCGTGAAGAGTTTGAGCGGGCCAATGGAAATCCACTCGTCGCCGGATCCCGTGCGAATGCCGCGGCTGATGAAGTCCAGGATCTGTTCCTGCCGGAGCACCTTGTGGATTCGGATGTCCAGCTCACCGCGCTCGCGGATCTTCTGGTACGCGTACAGACAGTCTGCCCCGTCGATGTCGTGGATCGAAGTGATGCCGCGCTTGAGCAGTTCACGCTGCCCGTGCGGGAGCATGTCGTCGATATGGCCCGAGACGTCCGACTGCATGAGACCGTCGCGTACCGGGATGGCTGCGGCCTCGCGCAGAATACCGGTCAGTTCACCGTGCTCGTCACGAACGTACGTTCCGCCGTTTGGGTTAGGCACGTCGCGGTCCAGGCCGAGTTCTTCGAGAGCCTTGGAATTGAGCCACAGGGTGTGCCAGTCCATGGACCCCAGCGCCACGGGGATGTCCGGGCTGACAGAATCCAGCGCCTTGCGATCCGGCACCACGGGCTTGTCCCAAATATGGACGTTCCACTGCCCACCGAAGATCCACGTGATGCTCTCATCCTCGCGAGCTTTCGCCACGTACGGCTTCAGCACGTCCAAGGCCTCTTCCAAGGACCGGCAATTGCGCATGTCCGGCTCGAACAGGGAGCGTGCGTAGATGGCGGAGTGAATGTGCGCATCGCCCAGCCCGGGCAGCACCGAACGGTTTTCCATGTCGGTGTGCTCGGTGCCCAGCGGGGCCAGATCCTTGAGTTCCTGATAATCACCCACCGCCACGATGCGGTCATGGGAGGTCAAAATGGCGTCCGGGTGGGGAGTGTCCGAGGCGTGCCAGGCGTTTTGCGGAGTCCAGCCGGCGGCCGGATTCATGGAGTGGATCTTTGTATTGTGGAACAGTCCGAACATTGTTGAACGCCTGCGGTTGCAATACCCGTGCCTCGCCTGGCCTAGGGGTTCTTGTGGACATTACAGAAGTCAGTGACCTGGGGATTTGCTAACAGAAATACGACGACGCCGCGCCCCGTTTCCGGGGTGCGGCGCCGTCGTCATGAGCGCTACGCGAGGGAAATCAGCCGCTGATGGCTTCCTTCAGTGCGGTGGCGAAGATCTCTGCACCCTTGCGGATGTCCTCCTCGGTGGGGTGGCAGAACGAGACGCGGGCCTCGTGCGTGCCACGGCCGTCCGTGTAGAACGCGGTGCCCGGTACGAACACCACACCGCGGTCGATGCAGGTCATGCACAGCTCGTAGGAGTCCACGGACTCGGGCAGGGTGATCCACGAGTAGAAACCGCCCTCGGGGCGGGTCCAGGTCACGCCCTCGGGCATGAACTCGTCGAAGACGTCCATCAGTGCCTGGGCGCGCTTACCGTACAGCTCGCGGTACTGGTTCAGCACAGCCTGCCAGTCGGTCTTCTCCAGGTACTCGGCGACCAATTCCTGGCCGAACACGGAGGGGTTCAGCACGGCGGCCTCTGCCTGCAGGCCAAGGATCTTGGACAGCGAGCTGGGCGCCAGCGTCCAACCCACGCGCAAACCGGGGGCAAACATCTTGGAGAAGGATCCCAGGTAAACCACGTTGTCGTCGTCGGCGCGCATGGCGCGGCCCACCTGGCCCTCGAAGCCCAGCAGACCGTAGGGGTTGTCCTCGGCGATCAGGATGTGGTTGGCGTCGCAGATCTCGCGCACGCGGTCACGGCGCTCCTGCGGCATCATGGTGCCGCCCGGGTTCTGGAAGCTCGGGATCGTGTACAGGAACTTGATGCGGCGACCCTGCGCCTTGAGCTCCTCCACGGTCTTCTCGAGTTCCTCGGGAATCAGGCCCTCGTGGTCAGCGCCAACGTGCACCACGTTGGCCTGGGCGCCGGTGAACACGGCCATGGCACCCGAATAGGACGGTGCTTCCGCCAGAATCACGTCTTCCGGATCGATCAGCACGCGGGTCAGGATGTCCAGACCGCACTGCGAACCGGTGGTGACAATGATGTCCTCTGGCTTGGCGTTCTCGATGCCCTCGAGCTTCATGAGTTCGATGATCTGGGCCTTGAGGTGATCCGTGCCGGTGGAAGCGCCGTACTGCATGACCTCCATGCCGCGGTTGCGCATCAGGTCCTCAGTGATGTCCGCCAGCGAATCCATGGGCAGGGAGCTGAGCTCCGGCATACCCGACGCGAAGGAAATCATGCCCGGCTTGGCGGACATTGCGAAAACCTTACGGACCTCGGAGGGCTTGGCGTTCCGTACTCCGGCGGCGCAGTCCTCAATAGTAAATTCTTGACTCATGCCAATACCTCCTCGAAATAATTCGATGCTCGGCTAGTGCCGACTGAAAACGGTGTGTGGCGGCGGAAATTCCGCCACCACACACCGAGCGGGCTGTTATTACATGCCCGGCATGACCTTGGAGCGGTCGACCACCACGTGCACCACGGCGGGGATGCGATCCTCCTGCGTGGCCTTCATGGCCTCGGAGATGACGCGCTCAATGTCGTCGTTGTTGTCCAAGCGGGCTCCGTACCCGCCGTACCCCTCGCCCAGCACGCCGAAGTCCGGGTTCGCCAGCTGCGTTCCGGAGATGCGGCCCGGGTAGTGGGCTTCCTGGTGGGAACGGATGGTGCCGAACTGGGAGTTGTCCATGACCAGGATCAGCGGGTGCGCCCCGAACTGCTTTGCCGTGGCCAGTTCCTGGCTGTTCATGAGGAACTCACCGTCGCCGGCGATCGAGAAGACAAAGCGATCCTTGTCCTCCAACGACAGCGCTACGGCGGCGGGAACCGAATAGCCCATGGTGCCGTTACGCACCGAGAACTGGGACGGGTAGAAGGAGTTCGGGAAGTAGCGGTGACCCCACGCGGTGTGGTTACCGGAACCGAACGTGATCTGGGTGTCCTCCGGCATGTGCTTGAGGACCTCTTCCATGACCAGGGTCATGTCAGCGGTGCCCTCCGCGTTGGTGCCGGTGTTGTCCGGGATCTGCGAGACCTTGCGGTGCGCTTCCACGGCGGGTTCGCGCCACGACGTCCAGTCCGGGTGCTCGCCCAGGTCCAGATCTGCACGGCCTGACCGAAGGCCACCGGGGAAGCCAGGATCTGACGAGTCACCGCGCCCGAGTGCTGGCGCAAGGAAGCGTCGATGTTGACGATCCAGTTGACGTCATCGGGGTTCTGGCGAACGGTGAAGCTCTCCGTCGGAACGTCGGAGAGGGTGCCGCCCACGAGGAGCAGCAGATCGGCGTCCTTGAGGACAGCCAAGGACTCCTCGGTGCGACCATAACCCACCTCGCCCGCGTTGACGGAAGAGTTGCCGGGGATACGGTCAGCGGCGCGCCAATCGGTAATGACCGGAATGCCGTTCTTCTCGGCGAATGCGGTGACCTGCTTGGAGGCCTCCGCGGTCCAGCGGGGACCGCCGAGCAGCATTGCCGGACGCTCGGCCTTGGCGAAGGCCGCCTTGAGGTCGTTGATCTCCTCGTTGCTCACGGAACCCTCGGTCACGGGGATGCGCGGCACCACGGGGCGGTCCACCATTTCGGTGATGACGTCCTCGGGGAGACCGACCACCACGGGACCGGGGCGGCCGGAAGTAGCGGCAAAGAATGCCTCGGCCACGACCTCGGACGCGCGCTCGGCCTCGTCGAGGACGAACACGCGCTTGGTCTGGGTGCCGAACCACGCGTACGGGTCGAACTCCTGGAAGGCTTCCTTCATGCGGTGCTCGAACGGGATCAGGCCCACGAATAGCACCAGGGGAGTGGAGTCCTGCCATGCGAGGTGGACACCAACGAATGCGTTGGATGCACCGGGACCGCGGGTCACCATGCGACACCGGGCTCACCGGTGGCCTTGCCCACTGCCTCCGCCATGTACAGGGCGCGCCCTCCTGGCGGCACACCACGTTCTCGATACCCGAGTTGTAGAGGCCATCGAGTACGTCCAGGTAGCTCTCACCGGGCACGGAGAACACGCGTTCCACGCCGTGGCGCTTGAGCGACTCGACAATGAGATGGCCGGCTGACTGTTTGGTCATTAGTACCTCCTGGTTAGGCACCGGACTCGCCGGGAGCCGGAAGAATGGTCGTTAACTTGAATAAATGGTGACGCGCTGAATGATTTGTCGGGTGGTTACAGGTTTCCGTGCATAATTTCCCCACCCACAATCGTGGCCGTGACTTGCACGTCCTTGATGGTCTGCGGGTCGATGTCATAAATGTCATCGGAGAGCACCACGAAGTCCGCAAGTTTGCCCGCGCTCAAGGTGCCCTTGAAGTCGTCCTGGTGGGACGCGTACGCGCTGCCCACGGTGTAGGCGTTCACGGCCTGGTCCACGGTGATGCATTCTTCCGGAACGAACTGGGCGCCGGATGCCGTGCGGCGGTTGACCATGTCGTGAATGTTGTACAGCGGCGGGTACTCCACCACGGGTGCGTCCGTGGAGGCGGGGGCCACCATGCCCGCGTCGATGAGGGACTTCATGCGGTAGCACAGGCGGGTGCGCTTCTCGCCCAGCGCCTTGGCCATACCGTCGCCGAGCTCGTTCACGAACCGCCCCTGGGGCACGGGAACCACTCCGAGAGCCGCCGAACGGGCCACTTGCTCGTCGCTGGCGACACCGAAGTGCTCGATACGGTGGCGGGCGTCCTCGCGGGGGAATTCTTGCTGTGCCTTCTCGATGATGTCCAGCACCACGTCCACGGCGCCGTCGCCGATGGCGTGCACGGCAAGCTGCCAGCCGTTCTTGTGCGCCGCGATCAGGCGGCGTTCCAACCATTCCTGTGGGAACTGCAGGAAGCCGACGTTCTCCACGCCCTCTTCTGCATCAGCGGCGTAGCCCTCGGTCATGAACGCGGAACGGCCGATCAGAGAGCCGTCCGACAGTACCTTGACGGCGCCGATCTGGAACCAGTCGTCACCCATGCCGGAGCGGATTCCCAAGTCCAGACCGAAGGGCTGATCCTCATCCGGGAACTCATTGGCAACGTCCTTGCCGCTGGGATCGATGGGGTGCAGCGTGGTCAGATAAGGCATCACGGTGGCGCGCAAGCGCAGCCGACCCTGGTCCTTGGTCAGCTGGTAGGCGGCGATATCCGTGAAGGACTGACCGATGTTCGCGGGAGAGCCCAAACCCGGTTCGGTGATGGACGTGATGCCGGCGGCCAGAGCGGCGTCGCAGGCGGCTGCAATCTGATCGGCAACGTCCTCGGTGGTCTTGGCGGGCAGTACTTCCTGGACCAGGCCGCGGGCCGTCTCCGAGAGCAGGCCCTGCGCGGCGCCGTCCTCGTCGAGCGGGACCTCGCCACCCTCCGGAACCTCGAAGCCCTTGCGGCCGGGGTAACCGGCGATTTCGAAGGCCTTGCTGTTGACCACGGCCATGTGACGCGAGTTGTGCCACAGCCACACGGGATTGTCCGGGGCGACCTCGTCCAGGGCTACCGCGGTGGGATGCGCGCCGTCCAGATAATTCTGGTCGTAGCCCTGACCCAGGATCCATTCGCCGGGCTCGGCGTCTGCGGCGGCATCGCGCACGGCGCCGATCAGGTCGTCCACGGTGGAAATGGCGGACGGGCGCAGGTCCAGCTGAACCAGCGACTCGCCCAAGAAGCTCAGGTGGCAGTGAGCGTCGTTGAACCCGGGGACCACGGCGGCACCCTTGAGATCCACCACGCGCTCGAAGAGATCGGTGGGCAGCTCGTCGTCCAGGCTCACGACCTTCCCCTGGTGAACACCCAAACTGTGAGCCGTGGGGTGCTCAGGATCCTGGGTGTGAATGGTGCCGTTGGTGAAGATCACGTCGAGAGTCATGAAGTCTCTTACCGTCCTTTACTCGTGCGATCGATGGTGGAATCCACCAGAAGCGGCATCGTGACTAACCGTCTCACACCGGCCGATTGGTGGTCAGCGTGGACCGTTACATCGCCTCTCGTCAACAGCACGTGTCACTTGTCTGCCATTTATTGCTCTTCGCGGGCGCAATATGACGCATTTCGACTCACTCGGGCAAATGAACCGAAATGTTCGTTGCACGCCGATTTCAGAACTACCCTCAGTGAGCAACTACCGGCGGTGCGTGGTGGGGGTCCGTCTCGTGAGCATTACTGATTGACGCATCAGGTGGGTGGTTCACCCCACGAACAGGAGAATGTCATGCCATTCGACCCGAAAGAGCCCGCCACAGGGCCCATGCCCACGTACGAGGATCGGGGTGACGAGGGGTACAAGAAGTCCCTCGGTAACTTCCAGATCCAGATGATCGCCATTGGCGGCGCCATCGGTGTGGGCCTGTTCCTCGGAATCGGGCAACGTCTGGCCACCGCCGGGCCGGCCTGGTGCTGTCCTACCTGGTCGTCTCCGTGGTCGTCTACCTGCTCATGCGAGCACTGGGCGAAATGGTGATCTACCGGCCCACCACCGGCGCGTGGGTGTCTTACGCCCGAGAGTTCGTCTCCGACCGCTTCGCTTACATGACCGGTTGGATCTACGTGGTGCTGGCCGCAGTGGCCGGCGTGGGCGAGATTGCGGCGCTCGCCGTGTACGTGCAGTTCTGGTGGCCGGAGATCCCGGGCTGGATCCCGTCCCTGGTCGCGGCACTCGTGATAGTCAGCTGTAACCTGCTCAGCGTGAAGCTCTACGGCTTCATCGAGACCTGGGCCGCCATGATCAAGGTGCTGGCCATCCTGTTGTTCCTGATTGCGGGCATCATCCTGGTGGTTGCCGGTGACATCTTCAATGCCCCCACCGTGGCTTCTGTTTCCAACCTGTGGTCGGAGGGTTTCGCAACGAGTGGCGTCCTGGCCCTGGTGGTCGTGATGTCCGGTGTGGTCTTCTCGTACTCCGCCATTGAGATCGTGGGCGTCTCCGCTGGTGAAGCCAAGGACCCCGAGCGCTCCATGCCCCGCGCCATCAACTCCGTGGTACTGCGTATTGCACTGTTCTACATCGGCTCCATCCTGGTGCTGTCCATGCTGTTGCCCACCCAGCAGTACTCGGGCAACGAGTCACCGTTCGTGACCGCACTGGGCTCGCTGAACATCCCGGCGCTCGCGGGCATCATGAACTTCGTGGTGTTGACCGCCGCTATTTCTGGCGTGAATGCAACCCTCTACGCGTGCGTGCGTCTGCTTCGTAACCTCGCAGCCCACGGTCAGGCGCCCCGCGTCACGGCCACGGTGTCCAAGCGCGGTGTGCCCTCCGGTGCACTGATCTGCCTGCTCGGTTTCTACCTGTTGGGCATCATCCTGATTTACGCACTGGGTGCTGCTTCCGCATTCGAGGTCGTGTTGAGCGCATGCGCGGTGTTCATCCTGTTCGGCTGGATCTCGATCTTCGTCTCGCACATCGGCTACCGCCGCAAGGTAGCCCGTGGCGAAGCGCATGCCGTCAATTTCCGCATGCCCGGCGCTCCGGTCACCAACTACATCTGCTTGGCGTTCCTCATCATTGTGGCGCTGTACATCATGTTCGATTTCAGCAACCCGCACTGGTACTACAGCCTGATCGCCGGCGTGGTGATCGTGGTGGGCACCACCATTGGCTTCAGCGCGTCCAAGCGCAGTGTGGCCAAGAACGGTCTGCCTGATCTCGGCCCGTTCGCGTCGCACGAAGAAGAGCCCCTGGACCCGGTCCAGCGTTAAGGTGGAGGCGGATCAATTTTCCGCTTCTGAGTTCGGAGGAACCATGGACAACGTGAACAATCTGCCGTCCGCGTCCGTTGAGGACATTCCCCAGGGCGCACCCGTCCTGGACGTCCGCGAGCAGGACGAATGGGATGCCGGCCACATCGACGGCGCTCAGCACCTGCCGCTGTCCCAGCTGGCCGAGCGCACCGGCGAGGTTCCGGTGGATGAAGATGTCTACGTCATCTGCCGATCCGGCGGCCGCTCGCTGAAGGCCACCGCCTACCTCGCGCAGTACGGGTTCGATCCCGTGAACGTGCTGGGTGGCATGGGCGCGTGGGCGGATGCCGACAAGCCCCTGGTTTCCGAAAACGGCGAAACTCCCCGCGTCCTGTGAACGCGGCAGTTTCCGGCGTGGCCTCGGGTCCCTCTGCGGACGCGGGGCCACGCCCGCGTCGGATCGCTTTTCTGGGCCCGGAGGGCACCTTCACCGAGGCCGCTCTCATGCAGGTCCCCGGAGCCCGCGAATCCGAGCGGATTCCCATGGCTTCCGTTCCGTCAGCGCTCGCGGCCGTTCGTGAGGGTGCCGTGGATGCCGCGGTGGTCCCCATTGAGAACTCGGTCGAGGGTGGCGTGACGGCAACGCTGGACGACGTCGCCTCGGGCGCCGAGCTGCGCATCCTCCAGGAGATCCTGGTCCCGATTCAGTTCACCCTGGTGGCACCGGGGGAGTTGGCGTTGGATCAGATCCGCTCCATCTCCACGCACAGCCACGCCTGGGCACAGATTCGAGGTTGGGTCGAACAGAATATTCCAGGTGTGGAATATGTCCCGGCCCCGTCCACCGCTGCCTCAGCCGTGGCGTTTCTCGATGGCCACGGGGGCACCATCTCGGACGGGGTTCCCTACGACGCGGGCGTGTGTTCGCCCGTCGTCGTCGACCGACACCCGGAGCTCACCGTTGTCGCCGAGAACATCGGCGACAACAAGAACGCCGTCACGCGTTTCATCCTGGTGGCCAGGCCGGACGCAACCATGCCCCCGCCCACCGGCGCGGACAAGACCTCCGTGGTGATTCCGCTGTGGCAAGATCGTGCCGGCGCGCTCATGGAAATCCTTGAGCAGTTCGCCACTCGCGGGGTGAACCTGTCCCGCATTGAATCCCGGCCCACCGGAAGCCACCTGGGTGACTACTTCTTCAGTGTGGATGTCGATGGCCACATCCAGGACGACCGCGTGGCAGATGCGCTGATGGGCGTTCGGCGCATGTGTCCGCGCACCCGATTCCTGGGTTCCTACCCGCGAGCAGATCAGCGAGTCATCGAGGTTGCCAAGCAGCACTCGGATGCCGCATTTATTCAGGCCCGATCTTGGGTCGATCATTTGAGAGGACAATAGCCCCATGGAAATCGAAGGCTGGAGTCAAACCCTCACAGCGGGCCCCCTGCTGTTGATTGCAGCCGCGGCCATCGCCGTGTTGCTGGTGCTCATCATCAAGTTCCGCGTCCACGCGTTTCTTGCACTCATCATTATTTCCGCACTGACCGCTTTCGCCACCGGGATCCCTACCGGTGAGGTGGTCCCCGTACTGCTCAGCGGCTTCGGTAACACCCTGGCCAGCGTGGCCCTGCTGGTGGGCCTGGGCGCCATGCTCGGTCGTCTGCTGGAAACCTCCGGTGGCGCACAGGTGCTCGCGGACAAACTCATCGGTGTCTTCGGAGAGAAGCGGGCCCCGCTTGCACTGGGTGTCGCGTCGCTGCTGTTCGGCTTCCCGATCTTCTTCGACGCCGGCCTGGTCGTCATGCTCCCGGTCGTCTTCTCGGTGGCTCGCCGCCTGGGCGGAAGTGTGTTGACCTATGCGCTTCCGGCCGTGGGTGCGTTCTCCGTGATGCACGTGTTCGTGCCGCCGCACCCGGGCCCGGTGACTGCCGCAACGTTTTTCGACGCGAACGTCGGCTACATCATCCTGGTGGGCCTCGTCTGCGCCATCCCGGCCTGGTACCTCTCGTCCTACCTGTTCGGCAAGATCGCGGGCCGCAAGATCAACCTGCCCGTGCCCACCATTCTGGGCGAGGCCGAGAACGTGAAGAACCCGCCGTCGGTCGGCCTGGTCATCATGCTCCTGCTGTTGCCCATGCTGCTGATCTTCCTCAACACGGGCCTGGGCACGCTGGCTGAGTCCGGCGCGGTGAGCGAAGATACCGCTGGCCAGGGCTGGTTCGAGTTGCTGCGCGCGATTGGCGAGACTCCCATTGCCCTGACCATCACCTTGATCATTGCCGCGCTGACCATCGGCAAGGTCCGTGGCATGAGTGGCTCGGCCATCGAGAAGACCTTTGAATCGGCACTCGGCCCGGTCTGCTCGGTCATTCTGATCACCGGCGCCGGCGGCATGTTCGGCGGTGTGCTGCGTACCTCGGGTATCGGCGACGCCATGGAGAACGTACTCTCGGACCTCGGTATCCCCGTGATCCTGGCAGGCTTCATCATTGCCGCCGTGATGCGCGTGGCCCAAGGTTCGGCCACCGTTGCGCTGACCACCGCAGCCGGTCTGGTCGCACCCGCCGTGCTCGCCGGGGACTACAACGCAATGCAGTTGGCCGCCATGGTGGTGGCGGTGGCTGCCGGTTCCGTGGTGCTGTCCCACGTGAACGACTCCGGCTTCTGGCTGGTCGGTCGTTTCCTGGAAATGGACGTGAAGACCACGTTCAAGACCTGGACCGTTCTGGAAACCATCATTGGTGTGGTGGGCTTCGCGATTGCCGCGGCCATCTTCGGCCTGGCCGGGGCAGCCTAACCGCCGCATTCACAGACGACGACGCCGCCGCGTCCCGTTCTCTTCCGGCCCCGGGTCGGGTGAAAGAAGTGGGGATGCGGCGGCGTCGCTGTTGGTGCGTACTTCTGGTCGACGGTGCGACCCTGGTTTGCCGCGGACCGCAACGTGACCGACGGTGCGACCACGGATTGGCGATTCCTTGGCTCGACCGTCGATCAGAGGGCGTTCAGATCTTGTCCGGATCCGCGGCGTCGATGACCGGGGCCTCGGGCTCATCCAAGTCGGCCATGGAGGGCGCCACGCGCACACGCAGCGAGCCGGGAAACACCTCGGACTCGAAGGCCTTGATTTTGCCCAGGGAATCGCCGTCGATCTCGGACTCGGTGGCGTCCCAGAATTCCACACGCACGTGCTTGCCGCGGTGGAAGTCGATCACGGGCAGGTCGTGGGTGTGGCGGAAGAGCACCTTGGCGGCCATGCGGGCCCAGCCGAGCATGCTGCGGGGGCTCATGACCACGAGGTCCAGAACGCCGTCGTCCAATTTGGCGTCCGGAACCAGGACCATGCCGCCGGTGAGTTCGCCGCAGTTGCAGACCATCACGGAGCGGGCGCGGGCTGATTCCCATTCGCCGCCGTCCACCTGGAAACGGGCCCAACCGGGGCGGTTGAACAGGTGGCGCGCGCCGGCCTCGCCGTAAGCGACCCAGCCGACCATGTCCTTGAGGTCGTCCTTGGTGTCCGCCATGATTTGAGCGTCGAAACCGCCACCGCCCATGACCAGGAAGCGGTTCTCGTCCAGCGTGCCGTCTTCCCGCTCCACGTTGAAGGAGACCGTGTCGATGGACTTCTCGGAACCGAACAGGGCCACGTCCACGCAGTGGCGCGGGTCGGCCAGATTCGACCGAGGTTTCGGGCCAAGAGGTTGCCGGTGCCCAGGGGGACGAGCCCGAGAGGGGTTCCGGTTCCGGCGAGCGTCTCGGCAACGGCGCGCACGGTGCCGTCCCCGCCGGCCGCAAGCACTACGTCAGCGTCATCTTCCAGGGCACGCCGGGCCATGGAGTATCCGGGGTCATCTTCTTCGGTCAGGTAGAACTCGGGATCGGACCAGCCACCCTTGCGGCATGCCAGGATCACGGCATCGCGGGCTTCATCGGCTTGGAGCTTGATCGGGTTGAGGACCACAGCGACTCGCTGCGGAACCAGAGAATTGGTGCGCACGGCAGCCTTTCTCGGTAGGGAGAACTGTCACCTGCTTATTAGTTATAGTCTACGGTCGCCAACTTGGTGCGAGCCGCGTGCGGCAGTGGGTTCCGCGTCACGCCGCGGCGTTCGCTACCCTGGAACGGTGATCGATATCAATGAGCTGCGCGCCCACCCCGACCTGTTCCGTGCTTCCCAGAAGGCCCGCGAGGCCGACGAGAGCCTGGTCGATCGAATTCTCGACGCCGACGCCCAGCGCCGGAGCGCCATCACGGAGTTCGAGAACCTCCGCGCGGAGCAGAACGCGTTTGGCAAAAAGGTGGCCAAGGCCCAGGGCGAGGAGAAACAAGAACTGCTCGTCCAGGTCAAGCAGCTCGCTGCGGATGTGAAGGCCACGCAGGCCACCGCCGACGCCGCTCAGCAGACTCAGCAGGCCCTGCTCGCCCAGCTGCCCAATCTGGTGGAAGACGGGGTGCCTTCCGGGGGCGAAGACGACTTCACGGTCCTGCGCACCGAGGGCACCCCGCGTGACTTCGAGGCCGAGGGCTTCGAACCCAAGGATCACCTGGAGATCGCGGAACTCCTGGACGGAATCGACATGGAGCGCGGTGCCAAAGTGTCCGGCTCCCGGTTCTACTTCCTCAAGCGTGACATTGCCCGCCTGGAGAACGCGCTGTTGCTCGCGGCCCAGGACCTGGCCCTGGACAACGGCTTCATTCCCATGACCACGCCCAACCTGGTGCGCCCCGAGGTCATGAGCGGCACCGGTTTCGACGTGGAACACGATGACGAGATCTACCGCGTGGAGAAGGACGACCTGTACCTGGTCGGCACCTCCGAAGTGGCGCTGGCCGGCTACCACATGGACGAGATCCTGGATCTCTCCGACGGCCCGCTGCGTTACGCCGGGTGGTCCTCGTGCTACCGCCGCGAGGCAGGATCGGGCGGCAAGGACACCCGCGGCATCATCCGCGTGCACCAGTTCAACAAACTGGAGATGTTCGTCTACTGCACGCTCGATCAAGCTGCTGCCGAGCACGCGCGACTGCTGGCCTGGGAAGAGCAGATGCTGCAGGCGTGCGGCCTGAGCTACCGCGTGATCGACACCGCCGCCGGTGACCTGGGAACCTCTGCCGCTCGCAAGTTCGACTGCGAAGCCTGGGTTCCCACGCAGGGTGCTACCGCGAGCTGACCTCGACCTCTAACTGCACCACCTACCAGGCGCGCCGCCTGAACATCCGTGAGCGCCTGCCGGAAACCACGGGCCCTGACGGCAAGCCCAAGAAGGCGGGCACGCGCGCCGTCGCCACCCTGAACGGCACATTGGCGACCACTCGCTGGCTCGTGGCCATCCTCGAGACCCACCAGCAGCAGGACGGTTCCGTGGTGATCCCCGAGATCTTGCGCCCCTACATGCGCGGCCAGGAAGTGATGCTCCCGGTGAACTGATGCACCGGGGAGTTCATGCGCCGGTAACCGTGTGGTCTGCGTCGTGTCACCGACAGCTGGTGGTGTGACACCATGACTGTTATGACTGAAACACAGGCTGGCATCGATGACCGGCAGCAAGAACAACTGAAATCAGCGGCGGACACGCTTCCCCCCACCAAGGTTCAGCCCGTTCGCACGGGCTCGTGGACCAAGGAGGAGGGCGTCAAGTACCTCGTGGCCCTGGATGTCGACGGCACCCTGGTCGACCACGACGGCAAAATGTCTCGCGCCGTGAAAGACACCGCCCGCGCGGTGGTCGCAGCGGGTCACCACGTGGTGATCTCGACCGGCCGCTCCATGGGCGCAACCCTTCCCGTGATCCGCCAGGTACACATGGAGTCCGGCTTTGCCGTGTGCTCCAACGGCGGCATCACTCTGCGACTGGACCCCGAGCTGGAGGACCACTACGAAGTGGTGGACCGCGTCAGCTTTGACCCGTCGTCCGCTCTGGAAGCACTGGCGGACAAACTGCCCGCCGCCAAATTCGCCCTCGAAACCGCGGACGGCACGTTCTACTCGACCGAACGGTTCCAGGATTCGTCCTTCGGGATCGAAGCGATCGGCGTGGACCTCAAGACCCTGTCCGAGACTCCCGCGGTTCGCCTGGTGGTTTACAGCGCCAACGACACCCCGGAAGAGTTCGCCAAGGTCATTGACGAGGCCGGACTGCACGGAGTGACCTACTCCGTGGGCTGGTCCTCGTGGCTGGACGTGGCGGCCAACGGCGTGTCCAAGGCGAGCGCGCTGGAGCAGATCCGGCGCCAGCTGGGCGTGGACCCGGCCCACACGATTGCGATGGGCGACGGCCGCAACGACATCGAGATGCTCGACTGGGCAGCTCGTGGTATTGCCATGGGTCAGGCTCCGGGCGAAGTGGCCGAGGTGTGCCACGAGGTGACCACCACGGTCTACGAGGACGGCGCCGCACGCATCCTGCAGACGCTGCTCTAGATTCGGACACCGCGCCGGGTCGCCGCGCTCAACCGCGTGAAACCCTTGTGCGAACTGCGATACTGAGAACGTGTTTGTGATGACATTGACTCGGCGCGTGGAGGACAGCTCCCGGCCCAGTACCGACATGGACCGTGAACTCACGCGCGAGTTGAGTGATCTGAACACCAGCGCACCTTTCCAGCCCACCGGACCCGGTGAGGTCCGCGGGCTGACCGAGGACCCGGAGGCGGCAGTCAGCGCGACCATGATCGCCCTGCGCGAGGACCGTTATGCGGTGGCCATCGGAGTGGGCGAAGTGTTCCTGACTCGAGTGACCGATCCCGAAGGCCGTTTGGCGGTTGCCGCGGACGGCGCAGGCATGCTCTACGGGCATGAGGCCGCCGCAACCCAGCGTCTGGGTGAACGGGTGGCCGTGCGCGTGTGCGCGGCAGATCAACAATCCGCGGCCGAGGCACAGGCCGTGCTCAAACTCGTGGGCCGCGTCGTCAGCGTGCGCAGTGACGCCGAATGGCGCGTGGTCGATCTCCTGACGCCCGGAGCGAGGGGTCAGCAGAAAGACGTTGCCGCTCAGCTGGGGATCACTCCGCAGGCGGTCTCCAAAGCCGTGGTGCGCTCACTGTGGCACGAGGAATGGGACGCCCGCCCCGCGGCTGCCACGTTGCTTCAACGCTGCGCGGAGCAGTTCTAGAGGGTCACCACCACACGTCCACGGAAAACCCGCGCTCGGTGAGCGCGTATTCGAGTTCCGGGGCGCACTCCATGGGCAGCCGGAGCGATCCCAGGACATCGCGCGGGTCGAAGTAGCCGGTCAACCAGGTGAAGGCCGAATGAGTGCTGCTCAGCTGCTCGCACAGTTTGACACGTGGTCCAGGCGCTCCGGAGTGCTCAGCACCCAGAACGACTCCACATCCGTGAGCTGGAACAGACCCACCCACGAATATTGCTCACCGTCCTCGGACGTTTCACCCCGCTCTCGATCGGCCGCAGCCAGTTGCGGAGCCTGCTCTGACGGGTCCTCTTCCTTGCTGGCATCGGAGTCTTTGGACGACGTGGGCATCCAGACCCAGCCCCCCGGCGCGGCGGGTCCCAGGGCAGGGGCTAGCGGATCCAGTTCCCACCGCGGTGCGCCGATGAGCCATTCGGGGGCACTGGGCGGGTACAACGGGCTGTCCGCGGGGGAGGGCCATTGCTCGGACCACGTGGCCCAGCTCCCGGCGTTGATGCGATCCCAGAAATCCTGCGCAGAGAGTTGCACGGACAGCTCGGTCACGCTGGTGTGGGAACGGAGCCAGGCCGAGGGTGCATCGAGGATCGGATCCTGCAGGGATTCGTTGGTGTACGGGCGGGACACGATGTCCGTGTGAACGGCCGGCGAGATGTGTGGATCGACTCCCGCTGCGGCCAGTAATTTTTGTGCGGCCGTGACCAACCGGTCGGTCCCCAGGAGTTGCGTGGAGGCACTGCCGTGGAACACATACACGCGCTCATAGGGCGCAGGTTGTGAGCCAAGCACGGAGATCACCTCGAACGGGTGGGGAAGATCGGACGGACGGAGCGCCACCGCAAAGATTCTGCGGGGTGTTCAGAACCATCCCACCACAACCCACCGACACGCATAGGCCGCCTGGGACTCCCACCAAAAGGTGTCGGCCGGTGAATATGGGGGATATTCACCGGCCGACTCCCGCGCTCGGTGTACGCCTCGAGCGGGATCAATCCGAGCGCCAAAAGTTTCGACAAGTTGGGGGAACCATCGGAACTCGCGAGAGTTTCAGATCTGCGGCGCTCGGGTACTCGAATCCGGGAGGGATTCGGGGGAAATTCTCCCGGTTCGTCACCGGTATTACCGGTTGGTAAGAAATTTAGCGTACGGAAGGCGTAGTAAAAAGAGCTTTTCTATGAAAGTTTTTCGAAACCATCGACTGGACCCATGGAACCGCAGGTCAGGCGCACTATATGGCCGGAAAATACGGGACCCCGCGGCACGAGAACTGCCGCGGCCCCGTGATGGAGGGTGCTGGAGATCAGTCGTCCTGCTCGGCCTCGGCCGCAGATTCGTACTGGGACTTCTGGAAGCGTTCCTGAGCCTCGATGATCAGGCGCTCGGCGGTCTCCTTGCCTTCCCAGCCTTCGCCCTTGACCCACTTGTTGGGCTCCAGGTCCTTGTAGCGCTCGAAGAAGTGCTGGATCTCCTTCTGCTTGAACTCGTTGACGTCTTCCAGGCCCTGGATCTCGTCGTAGCGCTTGTCCACGGAGACGCACAGCACCTTGCGTCGCCGCCGGCCTCGTCGGTCATGTTGAACACGGCGATGGGGCGGGCCTCCACGATCACGCCGGGCATGATGTCCACGTCCATGATGATCATGCGTCCAGCGGATCGCCGTCTTCGCCCAGGGTGTCCTCGAAGTAGCCGTAGTGGGTGGGGTACTGCATGGACGTGAACAGCACACGATCCAGGCGGATGCGACCGGTCTCGTGGTCGATTTCGTACTTGACGCGGGATCCGCGGGGAATCTCGATGGTGACGTCCAGCTCCATGGCAGTGCTCCTCGTGTTCGAGTCTTGGTTGGATCGGGGCACGCGATGAGGTCCCCCGAAATCTCGTTGGGTTCCACGATAGCGGCACGTGCCGCACGGGCGGCAATCAACGACGCCGCTCGGGGCCTGACAATCGGTTCGTTTCAGTCCCGTACATGCGAAAGAATGGCCGCATGAGCAAGCCCAGCACCCCGCCGCCCCCGCGATCCAAGAGCCCATGGGGCCCGATCGTGGCGGCGTTGCTCATCGCGGCGCTGATTCTCAGCTCACTGTGGGCGATCCCCGCGTTGCTGGCGGAAGTGGATCAGGGCGAGTCCGGAGAGCCCATGGCCGTGCTGACCGCCCCCGGTGAAGCGGGAGACCTGCCCGGCGTACTGGAGGCGGCGGCGTCGTCGGCGGAGAGCCCGAGCGGAAACGGCGCAGAGATCCAAGAAATTGTGGATGCGGAACTGGCCGAGGCGCCGGGGGTTTCGAGTGTCACGGTGCTGGACGCCGAATCGGGTGAGGTGCGTGCCGAACGTGAGGCGGGAGAGGCGCGGATCCCCGCGTCCAATCAGAAGACGCTGACCGCGCTGACCGTGGCCGAGCACCTGGACCCGTACGCGCGGCTCGCCACCACGGTCATGACAGGGGAGAATCCCAACCAGATCACGCTCGTTGCCGGTGGGGACACGCTGCTCGCGCCGGGTAAGGGGGACCCGGACGCCGTGAACGGGCACGCCGGGATCGACGATTTGGCCGAACGGGCCGCGGGTGCGCTGGCGGAGAGCGGCGTCCAGGGCGAGATCGAAGTGGCTCTGGACACCGATCTGTTCTCGGGGCCGGCGGTGAACCCTGGATGGGCAGGGGAAGACGTCGAGGCGGGCGAAATCACCGCCGTCTCGCCGATCGCCATGTACTCCCATCGCGTCCCCACCTCTGATGGGCAGGACCCGGGCGCGCGGCGAACGCCCCGAGAATGCGGCGGACGCCGTGGCTGCCGAGTTCCGGGAACGATTGCAAGGCCACCTGGGGGCGGGAGCCACCGTGAGCGCGGGAGATCACTCCGCACCGGAGCAGGGTGCGGAATTGGCGCGCGTGGAATCCGCACCCGTCCACGAACAGACGGCGTACATGCTCGAACACTCGGACAACTCGCTCGCGGAAACTTTGGCACGCATCGCGGCTCGAGAAGCGGGGGAGCAGGGCAGCGTTGCGGGTGTGCAGAACGCCATTCGTGCCACGCTGGAGGCCCACGCGATCGACCTCACCGGTGTGGACATCGTGGACGCCAGCGGCATGGCGCTGTCCAACCGTGTGACCACGAGAATGCTGGCTCAGGCCACCCGGGATCTACTGACCGATCCGGAACTGGGGCCCTACGGTCAGGGTCTGCCGCTGGGCGGTGCCACCGGAACGCTCACCGACCGTTTCGACGACCCGGACGAACAAGCAGCCAGGGGCTTGACCCGGGCGAAGACCGGCACCCTCAATTCCGTGGTGTCGCTGAGCGGGTACGTGCAGCAGGCCCAGGGTGAGGTGCTGGTGTACTCGGTGATCTTCAACGACGTGCGCGGGCAGACCGATCCCGCCAAGGACACCGTGACCGCACGGTGGCTGCGCTCGCCCAAGGCTGAACGTCAGGCAGTGTGCTGATCGGTTGTGTGTGGTTGAGTGGTGGGCATGACTCAAGACCTGGCTCGACCCTCACTCGTGGACTGGGATTCGGCGGCCCAGATCGCCGCCAAGCTCACCCCGCCCGGGCCCACGCCCAAGCCGCGGGAGATGAGCAAAGCCGTGGAGTCGCTACGGTACTTCGCCCATGAATCCGTGCATCACGTGCACAACATCACGCGCCTGGACGCCGCAGAAAACCTGCGGGACTCCAAGATCCTGGTGGTCGATCGCGCGGGATGGGCCAACGCCAACACGCAAACGTTCTCGGTGCTCATGCAACCGATCTTCGACAGGATCCGCGAGAAGAATCCGGACAAGTTCGACGCCGCCCTGCGCGGGTTCGCGCCCACGGCCGCCGCGGCGAGATGGGAGCGATGGTCGGTTTCCTCTCGTCCAAGGTGCTGGGCCAGTACGACCCGTACGCCGGCCTGGTCTCACCGCGAGCGGCGGAATCGCACCCGGGAGGCCGCCTCATGTTCGTGGCCCCCAACGTGTTGTGGACCGAACAAGAGATCAACGTGGACCCCGACGACTTCCGCTTGTGGGTGTGTCTGCACGAACAAACCCACCGCGTACAGTTCGCCGCCGCGCCGTGGTTGCGCGGGCACATGCTCCAACAGATCTCCACGCTGGGCTCTTTCGATGTCTCCCCGTGGGACCGGTTGAGCGCCGTGGTGGCCTCGGTGACCGGCAAGGGTTCGGGGAACCAGCCGGACGCTGGACTTGGTCCCATCGGTCACCTGCTGACGGATGAGGAAAAGGCCACGCTGTCCCACCTCACCGCGGTGATGTCCCTTCTGGAAGGGCACGCCAATGCCGTGATGGACGCCGTGGACTCCACGATTGTTCCCACCGTGAAAACCATCCGGCGCCGCTTCAATGCTCGCTCCGACAATCACGGTGCCCTGGACCGAGCGATCCGCACCCTCATGGGGATGGACGCCAAGATGCGCCAGTACAGCAACGGCCAGAAATTCGTAGAGTACATCGTGGAGCGGGCCGGAATGGACACGTTCAACACCGTGTGGACTTCCGCCGAGACCCTGCCGACCGAGGCGGAGATCCACGATCCGCAGCGCTGGATGGATCGGGTGCTGACGTGATGTACCGCGCTACTGGAAGTTTCGTTTCAGCCGAGTGTGTCAGGATGATTCCGTGAGCTCGGAAAACATTGATCAGCAGATCCAGCTGTATGGCCAGCCCCTGTCGGAGCGATTCGGCAAGGTAGTGGCGGCGTACAACATCACCCAGCGACGACTGGCTGAGGTGTTGGGGCTGTCTGCGCCCATGCTCTCCCAGCTCATCAGTGGTCGCCGCATCAAGATCGGCAATCCCGCCGTATATGAACGTCTGGTCATGTTGGAAGACAGCGTGGGTGCCCAGGACATCGAGGCCGTACTGCGCCGCGTGGAAGCAGCCCAGCCAGTGCTGTCCACCACTCAGATCCGCACCGGCATCAGCACGGAGACGGATGCCGTGACCGCCCTGGCCACCGTGGTGCCCTCCGGTGAACTCGAGCGCGCACTGATCATGTTGGGGGAGCACACCCCCGTGTTGTCCAAGGTGCTGAGCATGGCCGAGGACATGTCTCGTCGCACGCGCGACGCCCAGGACTGATCGTTGCAGCGAGGAAGAACCGGACGGTTACACCCGTGGGTCGCCCGTGCCCGCCGGGCCGTGGGGCGCTCCATCGAGGAACTCCCCGCGCGTGAGGACGGCCGGCCGCCGTTGGTGTTGATCGCCTGCAGCGGTGGACCCGATTCCCTGGCGCTGGCCGCAGCGGCCGCGCATTTCACGCGCCGCGGGAAGGCGCGCGTGGGTGCTGCGGTCATTGATCACCAGATGCAGTCCGGTTCCGCAGAGGTCACCGAATCCACGGTGCGCGTTCTGGAAAATATGGGACTGGACCCCGTGATCTCACGCCGCGTCACGGTGGATCGCGCGGGACACGGCCCCGAGATGGCAGCCCGCCTGGCTCGCTACGGAGCACTCAACGACATCGCAGAGTCGATTGACGCGGACGCCGTGCTGTTGGGTCACACCCGCAATGACCAGGCCGAGACAGTGCTGCTGGGATTGGCGCGGGGCTCCGGAACGCGCTCCCTGTCCGGGATGTCCCCGGGGCACAAGATCGAGAATGTCCAGTACATGCGCCCGTTCCTCAACGTGACACGTGAGGAAACCGAGGAAATCTGCCGGGCCGAAGGTCTCGAGCCGTGGCACGACCCCAGCAACTCGGACACCACGCTCATGCGGTCCAGGGTCCGCCACGAGGTCCTGCCCTGGCTCGAGAACCACCTGGGCCCCGGGGTGTCGAACGCCTTGGCGCGCACGGCGTCGGTGCTCAACGCGGACGCGGACTTCCTGGACGAGCAAGCGGCCGAGTATTTCCGCCGCGCGCGACTGGACCAGGCGGCGTCGTTGTCCGAGAACCTGGAGCTGGACTGCCACGCCCTGCAAGCGGCGCCCGCGGCCATGCGTCGACGTATGCTCGCCCAGGCATGTGTCGCCGTGGGCGGCGATACCCCCACCTTCGAGCGGCTCAGCGCCCTGGAAGAATTCGCCTTGGGATACGGGGCTGCCGGTCCACTGCAAATGGCGGGTAAGGTGACCGTGTGGCGACGACGCGCGGACAAGCACTGCGCCAAGGGGCGCCTCGAGTTCCACAGCACCGAATGACCCCCTCCCACACACCCCATCCCCTGTTCACGCAACACCTCAGGAGCGCAACGTGAAGGCCGAGCACGTCGAGTCAGACCTGTCCCACGTCCTATTCACCAAGGAAGAAATCGCCCAGAAGATCGAGGAGCTCGCAGAGCAGATCGACCGCGATTACGAAGGCCGCGACGTTCTGCTCGTGGGCGTGCTCAAGGGCGCCGTGATGGTCATGGCAGACCTCACGCGTGCGCTCAAGGGGCAGTACCCCATGGACTGGATGGCCGTCTCGTCCTACGGTTCCGGCACCAAGTCCTCGGGCGTGGTACGGATCCTCAAGGACCTGGACACCGACCTGCACGGAAAGGATGTTCTCATCGTGGAGGACATCATCGACTCGGGCCTTACGCTGTCCTGGTTGCGCACCAACCTGGAGTCCCGCGGCCCCAAGTCCGTGGAGATCTGCGCGCTGCTGCGCAAGCCGGACGCCGCCAAGACGTCCATCGACGTGAAGTACGTCGGCTGGGACATCCCCAATGAGTTCGTGGTCGGCTACGGCCTGGACTTTGCCGAGCACTACCGCAATCTGGAATGCATCGGCACGTTGGCTCCGCACGTTTACGAGTAAGAACTCAGGGAACAGTGGGGTCCCACGTGTAGCGTGAGCGCGGCGCGTGCGCTCTCAGGGAACGACCCGACCCGGATGAGGTCCGGTGTTCCCGAAAACGATAGATTGTGCGTTACGCGCCGCGCACCCACATTGGTAGCCGGATCAAACGGACCCGGATACAGCACCGTCAGTTTTTGGGGCGCGGCACTGCGTGTCACGTCCACGGGAGGATCATCGGCTTGGCCACGGCGAAAAAACCCACCAGCTTCTTTAAGGGACCGTTCTTCTGGATCTTGCTAGCCGTCTTGGTGCTGGTACCCGTGGGCGCAAATCTCTTCGGCCCGTCCACCTCCCGGGTGGACACCAACGTGGGTATGTCGCTGCTGCGTGACCACAAGGTGCAAGAGGCCAAGATCTACGACGGCCAGCAGAAGGTCGAGCTTCAGCTCAAGGAAGACCTCACTCTCAACGACGAACAGCTCGGCAAGGACGTGGAGTTCTTCTACGTGGAACCCCGCGCCGAAGAAGTCGTCAACACCATGAACAGCGCTGAGTTGGAAGGCTTCACCGACCAGCCGGTTGAGAACAATTGGTTCCTGTCGCTGCTGCGCTTCATGCTGCCGTTCCTGATCATCCTGGCGATCTTCTGGTTCATCTTCTCCCGCATGCAGTCCGGCGGGCAGGCCATGAAGTTCGGTCGCTCCAAGGCCAAGATGTTCAACAAGGAGAACTCTGAGGTCATGTTCTCGGACGTGGCCGGCGCGGACGAGGCCGTCCAGGAGCTCGACGAGATCAAGCAGTTCCTGGTCGAACACGACCGTTTCACCGCCGTGGGTGCCAAGGTCCCCAAGGGCGTGCTGCTCTACGGTCCTCCGGGTACCGGTAAGACCCTGCTCGCCAAGGCCGTTGCCGGTGAAGCGGGCGTGCCGTTCTACTCCATTTCCGGTTCTGACTTCGTGGAAATGTTCGTGGGTGTGGGTGCCTCCCGTGTGCGCGACCTCTTCCAGCAAGCCAAGGAGAATTCCCCCGCCATCGTGTTCGTGGACGAGATCGACGCCGTGGGCCGCCAGCGCGGTGCCGGTATGGGCGGCGGTAACGACGAGCGTGAGCAGACCCTGAACCAGTTGCTGGTGGAGATGGACGGCTTCGACGCGAACACCAACGTGATCCTGATTGCCGCGACCAACCGTCCGGACGTCCTGGACCCCGCACTGTTGCGCCCCGGCCGTTTCGACCGTCAGATCGGCGTGGACGCCCCGGACATGAAGGGCCGCGAGCAGATCCTGCGCGTGCACTCCAAGAACAAGCCGCTGGCGGACAACGTGGACCTGGCCTCCGTGGCCAAGCGAACCCCGGGCTTCACCGGCGCCGAGCTCGCCAACGTGATGAACGAGGCGGCCCTGCTGACCGCTCGTTCCCACGCGCAGCTCATCGATGATCGCGCCGTGGACGAGGCCATCGACCGTGTGATCGCCGGTCCGCAGAAGCGCTCGCGCATCATGAAGGAACTCGAACGCAAGGTCACCGCCTACCACGAGGGCGGTCACGCACTGGTGGCAGCGGCCCTGCGCAACACCGACCCGGTCACCAAGATCACCATCCTGCCGCGCGGTCGTGCGCTGGGCTACACCATGGTGATGCCCGCGGACGACAAGTACTCCACCACCCGCAACGAGCTGCTGGACCAGATGGCGTACGCCATGGGTGGCCGCGCCGCTGAGGAACTCGTGTTCCACGATCCCTCGACCGGTGCCTCCAACGACATCCAGAAAGCCACGGACACGGCGCGCAAGATGGTCACCCAGTACGGCATGAGCAGCCGCATCGGTTCCGTGAAGATCGGCGGTGACAACTCCGATCCCTTCGTGGGTCGTGAAATGGGCTCCACGGGTAAGGACTACTCGGACAGCACGCTGGCGGTCGTGGATGACGAGGTGCGCAAGCTCCTCGAGCAGGCTCACACCGAGGCCCACGAGATCCTCAACGAGAACCGCGACGTTCTGGACCGTTTGGCCCTGGAATTGCTTGAAAAGGAAACGCTCAATGAGGGGCAGATCGCGGATATCTTCCGTGACGTGCGCAAGCGTGACCTGCGCCCCGTGTGGCACTCGGGTGACAACCGACCGGTTTCGGACATTCCGCCGGTGATCACCTCCGCCGAGCGTGAAGAGGCCCACCGCAAGCACACCCAGGACCCGGACACCATGGCACCACAGGATCAGGCGGTCGCCGCCAAGCCCGAGCACCCGCTCGAGGTCCCCGATCACGGTGAATCCCAGATGCCCGGAACGGACGGCCGGGGTGGCCCGCAGGGCGGTCCCGCCGGTGGCGAACATCAGGGCGACAGCCAGAACGGCTGGTCCGGCGGATCGCAGGAGCAGCGCTGAATGAGCCCGGACAACGGTCAGGAATTATCCGAGCCGATCTCCGGCTCGTACGCGGACTACCTCGAATCTGAACGGGTTGACCATCGGATCGACCAAACGCGCATTGAAGCCGCGGTGCGGGAGATCCTGCTGGCCATCGGCGAGGATCCGGACCGCAGCGGTTTGAAGGACACCCCCGCACGGGTGGCTCGCGCGTACGCGGAGATCTTCACCGGACTGCACCAGGATCCCTCGGACCTGTTGGCCACCACGTTCGACATCGGCCACGCGGAAATGGTCATGGTCAAGGACATTCCGTTCTACTCGACCTGCGAGCACCACTTGGTGCCGTTCCACGGGGTGGCCCACGTCGGCTACATTCCCGGTCCCGAGGGCCGGGTCACCGGGCTGTCCAAGCTCGCGCGCCTGGTGGATCTGTTCGCCAAACGACCGCAGGTCCAGGAACGGCTCACCACGCAAGTGGTCGAGGCGCTCGTGGAGCACCTGCATCCGGCAGGAGCCATCGTGGTGATCGAATGCGAGCACCTGTGCATGTCCATGCGCGGGGTACGCAAGCCCGGGGCCAAGACCGTGACCTCAGCGGTTCGCGGGCAGTTGCGCGATCCGGCCACCCGCGCTGAAGCCATGAACTTGATCCTCGCGGGCCAGAACCGATGAGCCCCAACGGCACGGCTCCGCTGGCTGGGGCTCGTACGAGCAGTTGCCGCAGGGCCGCACCCTGGTCATGGGCATCCTCAATGTCACCCCCGATTCCTTCAGCGACGGCGGCACTCACGACACCATGGACGCGGCCATCGCCCACGGCCTGGAGCTTGCAGCCCAGGGCGCAGACATCGTGGACGTCGGTGGTGATTCCACTCGACCCGGTTCCGTGCGCGTGAGCCTCGAGGAGGAACAGCGCCGCATTCTTGAGGTGATCCGCGCGCTGTCCGAGCATGGCATCGTGATCAGCGTGGACACCCTCAACGCTGAGACCGCGGCCGCTGCCTGGATGCGGGCGCGCACATCATCAATGACGTCTCGGGCAAGAATGTCCAGCAGGACATGATCGACTTGGTGGCACAGCGACAGGTGCCGTACATCCTGATGCATTCGCGCGGCACGTCCACCACGATGGACGGGCTCTCCACCTACGAGAACGTGCCGGACGAGGTGATCGCCGAGCTGCTGGAACTGCGCGAGCGCTTCTATCGAGCCGGGGTGAAACCGGAGAACCTGATCGTGGATCCGGGGCTGGGCTTCGCCAAGGCCGGTTCACAGGACTGGGATCTGCTCCGCGCGCTTCCGCGGTTGGTCGAGACGGGCAACAAAGTGCTGGTCGCGGCGTCCCGCAAACGCTTCCTGGGCAACCTCCTGGGTGATGAGAACGGCCCGCGTCCGGTCGCCGAGCGGGACATCGCCACGGCTGCCATCAGCGCACTGTCCGCTTTCGGCGGTGCCTGGGCGGTGCGGGTTCACGACGTCGCCGCGACCGTTGACGCCGTGGCCACCGCACACGCGTGGCTGGGAGTCACCCCACCGATTCTTGTCCCCCACGAGATGTCCCACGAGAACGAAGACTGAGCACCAATGATGACTTCCCCCGCTGACTTGAGCCACCACGACCGCATCACCCTGACCGGCTTGGGTGCCGTGGGCTACCACGGGGTCTTCGAAAAGGAGCGCCGCACGGGTCAACCGTTCTTCGTGGACCTGGTCATGTACGCGGACCTCAAGCCCGCGGGCAACACCGACGAACTGACGGCCACCGTGCACTACGGGGAGGTGGCCGAACTCGTGCGCGAAATCGTGATCGGTCCCCGGTACCAGCTCATCGAGACCCTGGCAGAACGGATCGCGACCGACCTGCTTGCGAAGTTCTCCTTGATTCGGGCCCTCGAGGTCACCGTGCACAAACCCAAGGCCCCGATCGAGGTCACGTTCTCGGACGTGGCCGTCACCATTTTCCGCACGCGGGATACGGAGGGGTAGTCGTGACAGCCCGGTGTGTAGTGGCCTTGGGAGCGAACCTGGGGGATCGGTTGGCGGCGTTGCGATCAGCGGTGTCCGCGCTGAACGACGCCTCCGGAATCACCGTGACCGGTTGCTCACCCGTGGTCAGCACCCGCTCCGTGGGTGGTCCCAAGGACTCACCGGACTACTTCAACGCCGTGGTCGGACTACGGGTGGACCTGAGCCCCGAAGAGACCCTGCGGGTCTGCCAGACGATCGAGCGGCAACACGGTCGCGAACGCACGGTCCGCTGGGGGCCCGCACCCTGGACCTGGACATCATCTGGTTCGAGGGGATCGAACAACAGGACCCGCACCTGACGCTGCCTCATCCGCGCGCCCACGAGAGGGCCTTCGTCCTGGTCCCGTGGGCGCGGTTGGATCCTTCCGCTCAGCTGGGCGGGCACTTGGTGCGGGACCTGGCCAAGCGTGCTCCAGACCTCGAGGGGTTGAGCACCACGGATCTCACGCTGTGCGACCACACGGAAGGGAGCTGAATCGACCATGCGCTACCTGAACGTGCTGTCCCTGGTGGTGGTTGCGCTCATTGCCGCCGTCCTGGGCTGGAGCATCAACTACGCGGTGTCGGGGCAGAATCAAGCGCTGCTGATCCTCCCGTGGGGGAGTCTCGTGGCGGAGGGCGCCGCGGCCGCCGTGTTGCTCTATCTCGGCCTGCGATTGCGTGCGTACCGCGACCCGGAAGGGGAGGGCGGCGGCGTCGTCGGGCCCCGGCCGACCGCAAGCGTAC
>NZ_AJXN01000055.1 GCF_000286355.1 Kocuria atrinae C3-8
CCAGTCTGACAATGGGGGAATCAGTGCGTACCTCTGCCAAATTTGTCAGTGCACCAGGTGCAGGTGCTTTCGTGGCGATGGATCGGGCTGCGGAGTGACTTGAGGACCCTCCCTTGGCGCCGTCGCTCCGACCTCTCGCAGCTGGGACCCCAGTGTTAACGCATGAACATCATCCGCGGGCAGCGAGAGTTCTGAAGCGATTCGATCCACGTCAACCTGGCCGTGCTTCTCGGACGCGAAAACCTGTGGAAAGACCTTGGATTGCTCAAAGTGGTCCATGCCGTTGGGCTCCCCGGTTCGATAACCCAGTTGACCCAGCTTGTTGCACGTTGTGCGGTAGATCCAGTCCGTCATCCGACCAGCTTTATGGACCGCGTAGGTCAACGCCATGGCCGATACCTTGAACGCGTTCTTGATCTTGAAAATATCGTCGATAGTGGGGTTCCTCGGGAGGTACTCAGCGATACTGTCCCGGGGGATCAAGAACTCTGACGCGAACCTGTTGGCCTCGTCTTCTTGCTGGGACGTGGTTTCCACCTCACGGTGCTTGTGAAGGACTAGGTGTCCGAGCTCGTGGGCAACGTCGAATCGAGTCCGCTCAGGAGTCTTTCGCCGAGCCAGGAACATGTAAGGAACGCCCCCGTGCCACCGCGAGTAGGCATCGACGGATTCGGCAAGGGGTGGCAATCCGAATACGCGGATGCCACGGGATTCGCAGAGCTGAATCAAATTGGGTAGTGGCTTAGTTCCTAGCCCCCATGCCTCACGGAGCATGATGGCGGCCAATTGAGGTGTCTCTTCACCGAGCTGAGGCACATCAATATTGGGCAGCACGAAATGACTTGAGACCCAGTTGTTGACCTCCATGCCGGAGGCACCTGCAGCGATCGCAGCGTCTCGCTCGCTCCGGGTAGTGGATCGGCCAGCTCGAAAATTCACACCGTGGGATTCAACGCCGGGTGCACCGGGGCGTGAGAAGTAGTCGGTTGGGAATTCGAGGGCTGCGGATAGTCGTTGCGCAGTGCTGCTCGGGGCTCCCCGAGTTTCGTACTTGTGGATCGTGCGCTCGGTGACGTCCAAGATGTTCGCCAACTCGACCTTGGTCAACCCTCTTCGCATTCGGGCGAGCGTGATGCGGTCAGGACTCAGTAGCCCGTCAGGCGATGTTGAAGTCAACGTCACCCCCGCCAATGTCTGTGATGTTCGGTTCCAGCACCGTGTCATCTTGTAGTGGCGCGAGGATCACCCGGACGTCCCAGCCCGTGAACTGACCAAGTTGCCTGTCGAACCCCGAGGGGCGCGAAAGTTCACGACGGATTTCTCCCTCGGCACGGTGATAAAGCAATACCCATGCACCCGACGGCGGCTGTTCGCTTGAACTGAGGGGCTGGTCGATCTTGGACAAGTCGCCCAGTGCGAAAAGCACTTGTTGATTTCGGTCTACCGAGTCGGCTGTGGCTCGACCCTTTCTGCGAGCGGCCTGGGGGACTACAAGTGGGTCGGGGTTTCCGGTCGCGTTATTGCCGCCGGCTACAGAGATCTGGTACTTCCCGGTCGGATCAACGGCAATTGGTCGATTCTGAGGGTCCGTATGAGTCCAGTCCCCATCTTCAGTGAGGCGTTGCCGAAGCATCGCTACGGTATTGGTCCAGCGATTGATGCCCGCTGCGATGACGGGGGCATATCTACTTGTATTGCCCGAGGCGTTCTCGCCCGTTGCGATCGCTTCATCAATTTGTGCGACGCGGAGACCCATACGCTCTAGGTACTCGGCGGCATCATCGGGATAAATAACAAGCGGCTGAGGAAGCGGTGCAAGCTGGCTCATGGTCGTCGGCCCTTCGGGAATGCTCGATGAAGTGCCTCAAATTATTGCACAAAACCGGAACGCCTATATGGCGGCTTCCAAGCGAACCAGTCCCAGCAGCTCCTCATGCACCGTGGTGTCCCCGGTGAGCTCGGGGTGGAAGCTGATGGCCAGGATGTTGCCCTGCCGTACCGCCACCACCGAGTCCTGGTAGCGAGCCAGCACCTCAACGTCGCCACCGACTCGAGTCACAGCGGGTGCGCGAATGAACGCTGCGCGGACGACAGCAACTCGGGAACCCGCCCACTTCAGCGAAACCTCCGCTGAGTCGACCTGCGAACCGAAGGCATTTCGGGTCACGGTCACATCCAGAACGCCCAGAGATTGCTGGCCGGGCGCCGGATCTTCGATCTGGGAGGCCAGCATGATGAGCCCCGCACACGTGCCCAGGACCGGCAGCCCCGCTGCGATCACTTCCCGCAACGGATCGAACAGCCCGAACGTCCTGCACAGTCGATCCATGGTGGAGGACTCACCCCCGGGGAGGATGAGCGCGTCGATGACCGGAGCGCCGTCGTCGCCCACGAGATCCGAAGCGGACCGGACACGCACGACCCGGGCACCCAGCGACTCGAGCATCGCCAGGTGCTCGGCCACCCCGCCCTGGAGGGCGAGAACACCGACGACCGGTTGGGTCACCAGCCGCGCTCCGCGAGGCGGTGCGGTGCGGTCAGGTCTGCCACGTTGATGCCGACCATGGCTTCGCCCAGGCCGCGGGAGGCTTCGGCGATGCGGGCGGGATCGTCGTAGTAGGCGGTCGCGGCCACGATGGCGCGGGCGCGCTCGGCCGGGTTGCCGGATTTGAAGATGCCGGAGCCCACGAACACGCCGTCCGCGCCGAGCTGCATCATCATCGCGGCGTCCGCGGGAGTGGCAATGCCGCCGGCGGTGAACAGCACCACGGGCAGTTTGCCGGTGCGGGCCACCTCGACCACCAGCTCGTACGGCGCGGACAGTTCCTTCGCCTTCACGTAGAGAGCGTCCGGGGAGACGTTGTAGAGGCCCTGCAGTTCGGCGATTTGCGAGCGGATGGTGCGGATGTGGCGGGTGGCCTCGGAGACGTCGCCGGTGCCGGCCTCGCCCTTGGAACGGATCATGGCGGCGCCCTCGGTGATGCGGCGTAGCGCCTCGCCCAGGTTGGTTGCACCACACACGAACGGCACGGTGAAGCGGTGCTTGTCGATGTGATTGACGAAGTCAGCGGGGGATAGCACCTCGGACTCGTCGATGTAGTCCACCTTCAGATGCTCCAGAACCTGCGCCTCCACGAAGTGGCCGATGCGCGCCTTGGCCATCACCGGAATGGATACGGTATCGATGATTTGCTCGATCAGGTCCGGGTCGCTCATGCGGGCCACGCCACCCTGGGCGCGGATATCCGCGGGCACGCGTTCGAGCGCCATCACGGCAACGGCGCCGGAATCTTCGGCGATTTTGGCCTGCTCGGCGGTGACCACGTCCATGATCACGCCGCCCTTGAGCATGTCGGCCAGCCCGCTCTTGACTAGCTTGGATCCGGTCACGGGGGTCTTGTTGTCAGCGGGAGAGTGCACGGTGTGAGTCATGTTGACCATGGTGCGCGCGAAAGTGGCCCGGTAACAGATCCATAATTGAGTAATTCCAGTAGTCCACTTTGGAGGAACACATGCGGCATGCGCGCGCGGTGGATGTGCCGCTGTCGGTAGACCGGTCTTCGGGCGTCTCGCTCGGCGAGCAACTCGTCGGTCAAGTCCGTGACCTGGTCGCGCGTGGAGTCCTGTGCGCGGGGGACCCGTTGCCGTCGTCGCGGGCGTTGGCCGAGCGGCTGGGGATCTCGCGCGGCACGGTGGTCACGGCGTGGGACGTCCTCGCGGGCGAGGGGTATCTCACCGCCGACCGCGGAGCCACGCGCATTGCGCCGGACGTTCGCGTGGTCCCCGCGGCGAGCGAACTCCCCATTTCGACGACGCCGCCCCGTTCCTCCCGCACGCGACGTAGCGTTTCAGGCACGGGTCGGATCGACCTGCGTCCCGGCAAAGCGGTCATCGCGGAACTCGATACCCCGGCCTGGCGGGGGGCGTGGCGAGATGCTGCAAGTGCCGATGCGGGGGCCGTGTCCTTGCGGCAGCACCTGGCCGACTACTTGCGATTGAACCGAGGGGTGGTGAGAGAACCGGACGACATCGTCATCACTGCAGGTGCGCGCGACGGTCTCCAACTGGTGTTGCGAGTCCTGGGCGCACTGCGCGGACGCCGTCTACGCGTGGCCGTGGAGGACCCCGGGTACTCCGCCTGCGCAGGGTCGTGGAAGCCTCCGGGCACGTCGCGATACCGATTCCCGTGGATGAGTTCGGCCTGAACCCGGCCAGCCTCCCCGCTGGAGAATGGGCGGGAACCGGAACGTGGGATGTCGCGGAGACCCCGGATGCGGTGGTTGTGACGCCCGGACATCAGTACCCGTTGGGTGGCACCATGCCCGTGAGTCGCAGACTGGAACTGCTGCGGTGGGCGCGGCAACACAGAGCTGTGGTCATCGAGGACGACTACGACTCCGAGCTTCGCTACACCGGCCAACCCCTGCCCGCGCTCGCCGCCCTGGATACCGATCGGGACAGCGTGGTCACCCTCGGCAGCTTCACCAAGGTGCTGGGCAACGGCGTGGGCGTGGGTCACCTCGTCGCACCCGATGACCTGCTTCCAAGGTTGCACACCTTGCGCACGGAACTGGGATCACCGGTCTCGGCCGTGGCTCAGCGAGCGATCGCTCGGTTCATGGACTCGGGTCACCTGCAGCGCCACACCGCTCGGATGCGCCGCGCTATCGCCGACGCCGCTCGCTCATCGCCCACACGCTGGCGGACCTTCCCGGTGTGGCCGTGGTGCCCATGGCCGGTGGTTCGCACGCCGTGATCGAGATGCCGAGAGAAGCTGTGGCGGTCGCGGGGGCGGCCCAACGCGGGGTCCTGGTCAGCGGGCTGGGAGAGTACTGGGCGGCGTCGGCGTCCCGAGCTGAAACGCGCACGATGACGCCCGCCAGAGATACCGCAGAAGCCGTACCGGCCGAACCGCGCGCAGACCTGCGCGAGGGGCTGGTGCTGGGGCTGACGGCGTCGGACGCGAGCTGGAAAAAGGATTACAAGTGCTGCGAAACGTGCTCGGGAGCTGACCGTGCGGTCAGGGCATGTACAGCGGGGGCGTCATGGTGTCGTCGCCGTAGTCGCCCATGGCTCGGCGGGCGGAGGCTCGCATCACCAGGCAGGGAATCATGATGAGCACCGCCACCCCGATCTGCAGGCACGCCACCACGGCCACCCATGCGGAGCCGGAGGCTTGTGGGGCTCCCGCTTCGAAGAAGAAGCTGGCGAGACCCGCGACCGCACCGATCGACATGGCGACCAAACCCCACGTCCCGGCGGCGAGCTTCGCGGGTGCAGCCTTCTCGCCCACGCTGATATTCGACAGCGCCACGATTGCTGCGACGATTACGCACGCGAAGGAGACCAAGACGCCGAGCGCGCTCAAGGTGCCCACCACAAGGATGAGCATGCCGACGAATATGCCCCCGGAGAGCAGCAAAAGCTTGGCCGTTGGTTTACGGGGTTCGGTTTGAGCGAGCTCCATGGGGCCAAGGCTAGACTGGCCCGGTCCCACCCCGCCAATGAGGAGTTTTTCGCGTGTCTCAGCAGATCCCGTCCCCACGCGGCGGAGCATCCGGCGGTCATCGCAACGGAACGGATGTGCGGCACGATCTGTGGGTGCCCACGCTGGTCCGGGCCTTGGTCGCGCTGGTGTTCGGCGCGGTCACGATCTTCTGGCAGGAACCCACCGAGAACGCCGCACCGTGGGCCCTCGGCCTGTTCCTGGTCGGCACCGGTGGCGCGTGGCTATTTCTGCACTTCCGCATGAAGGGCCGTGAGGACGTCGACCTCGGCTCTCTGACCAACATCCCTCAGCTCGCGGGAATCCTCTACATTCTGGGCGGCGCGCTTGTCGCGATCATGGCACCGCAGAACTGGCTGTTCGTGTTGCTGGCCACCATGGTGCTCGGTCTCTGCGGCATTCTCGAACTCGCCTGGGCCTGCGATTCCGCCAGAGTTTCCCGCTCGGCAGGGACTGGACCCTCAGCGGTTTGGTGACCGTGGGTGCGGGTATGGGCATGATGCTCGTGGAGACCCTGGGCGCCAAGGCGGAGCTGGGCGTTGTGGGTGGAGCGGCCATCATCATCGGCGTTACCCAGTTCATTGCGGCCCTGAGTTTGCGGCACGATGCGCTCGCAGCGGACCGCGCGGGCTTCCCTGATAGTGACCGGATAAACGGCGTAGACTGATCAGTCGATCTCAACAATTTTTCGCAAGTTTCCATAGGAGGATTCACGTGGCCCAGCGCACCGAGCACAACGGCCGTCGCAAGACTGATATCAAGGGCCCCCTTGTCATCTCAGCCGTGCTGGCAGTCGTCGCCTTCGTGGTGGTCTCGGTAGCAGCCGCGGGCGGCACCGACAACGCCGCACGAGTGGGGCTGGGCCTGATCGCCGCCGGCATCGCATTCATCGCGTCCGTGGTCGTGTGCTCCACGCTCATGCTTCTGGAGAAGCCCAACGACCCCGAACTCGGTCAGGGCACCGGCGTGAACCGTTCCTCCGCCAAGCTGTTTGCAGAGAACAAGGCCCGCCGTCAGGCCGAGCAGGCGCGTGGCGAGGGTTCGGGGACCGCGTCACCCCGCGAGACTTCCGGTGCCGCCGACTCCAAGAGCAACGGCGAACCCCAGTACGGTCAGCGCGTACGCCCCGACACCAAGGGCGAGGAACCGGGCTCGAGCGCTCGCTGATCAGCAATTCAGCAACGAAGAACGCCCTGGACTGTGAATCACAGTCCAGGGCGTTCATTCATGCTCTACCGACGAGCAGCATTTACCGCCCGAACCGCTTCAACCGCAGAGAGTTCAGCACCACGAACACGGAGCTGAAGGCCATGGCACCGCCGGCGATCATGGGGTTCAAGAAGCCCAGTGCGGCCACTGGGATGGCCACCACGTTGTAGGCGAAGGCCCAGAACAGGTTGGACTTGATGGTCCCCAGGGTCTTCTGTGACAGCTTGATCGCGGTGGGGATGGCGGTCAATTCGCTGCGGACCACGGTGATGTCCGAGGCCTGCATGGCTGCGTCCGTACCGGAGCCCATGGCGATGCCCAGATCGGCTTGGGTGAGGGCGGGAGCATCATTGACGCCGTCGCCCACCATGGCCACCACGCGACCCTGCTTCTGCAGGTCGGTCACGGCCTGAACCTTGCCGTCCGGGGTGACGTCGGAAATGACGTCCTCCGGGGCAATGCCCACCTGTTCCGCCACGGAACGTGCCACGGCGGAGTGGTCACCGGTCAGCAGCACCGGGCGCAGACCCAGCTCCTTGAGCTGCGCAATCGCGCCGGCGGACTCGTCCTTGATGGTGTCCTGCAGGTCGATCAGGCCGGCCAAGTTGCCGTCCACGGCCACCAGGATGGTGGTGAAACCGTCCGCGCGAGCGTGCTCAAGGGCCTCACGGTCGGTCTCCGACAACCGGATACCGTTCTTGGCCAACCACTGTTCGCGACCCACCACCACGGAACGGGACTGCATGCCGTCAGCGACATATGCCTTCACGCCGCCACCGGGAGCGGATTCGAAACGAGCCACCTGGAAGCGCTGCGACGATGCATCTGCAATGGCACGGGCAATCGGGTGCTCGGAGTAATCCTCGACCGCCGCGGCGAAGTCCAGCACCTGGTCCTTGGACCACTGGGACACCGAGTTCACGGCGGACACGGCCAGCTCACCGCGGGTCACGGTGCCGGTCTTGTCCAGCAGGATGGTGTCCACATTGCGGGAGTCCTCGAGCACCTCCGCGGACGTGATGAGGATGCCCATTTGAGCGCCGCGACCCGTGCCGGTCAGCAGGGCGGTGGGAGTTGCCAGACCCAGGCGCACGGGCACGCAATCACCAGCACGGAGACCGCGGCGACGAAGGCTTGATCCACGTTGCCGGTGACGAGCAGCCAGATCACCAGGGTCAGCAGTGCAATGCCGATGACCACGGGCACGAATACGGCCGAGATCTTGTCCGCCAGGCGCGCCACGGGAGCCTTGGTCGCCTGGGCGCGAGCCACGGTACGACCCATGGAGGCGAGCACCGTATCGGATCCCACACGAGTGGCTTCAGCGACCAGTCGCCCGGTGGTGTTCACGGTGGCGCCGGTCAGTTCGTCACCGGGGCTCACCTCCACGGGCATGGATTCGCCGGTCAGCATGGACGCGTCCACGGCGGATTCGCCGGTCACAACCACGGAGTCCGTGGCGATCTTCTCACCAGGACGGACTACGAAACGGTCACCGACCTTCAGTTGCTCCACGGGGACGGAGCGTTCGGTTCCATCGTCGTCGAGCACGGTCGCCTGTTGCGCGCCCAGGTTCAGCAGCGCCTTGAGCGCCTCGCCGGAGCGAGCCTTCGCACGGGCCTCGAGCCAGCGACCGAGCAGCAGGAACGTGGTGATGATGGCCGCGGATTCGAAGTACAGCTGATGGCTGGACATGTCCATGGCCTGACCGGGGTGCGCGTGCGCGGTCATCCCCGGATCCACGAGCAGATGCCACAGCGAGAACAAGTAGGCGGCAGCCACACCCATCGACACCAGGGTGTCCATGGTGGAGGAGAAGTGCCGTGCGTTGATAGCGGTGGCCTTGTGGAACGGCCACGCACTCCACGTCACGACCGGCAGGGTCAGTGCGGCAACGACCCAGCCCCAGTGCGGGAACTGCGCGCCCGGAATCATCGAAATGATGAACACCGGCACGGAGAAAATCGCGGCCACGATCAGCCGGATCCCCAGATCCCGGCGGCGCTTGTCCGCGGGGGACATATCGGCGGCCGGGTCTGCCGAATCGGTGTTGCGTTCCAGCTCCCGTTCTGCGGGGGCCGACGACGCCGCTCGCTCACCTTCCGCTGCGGGCGTCCCGGCAGCCTCGGAGGCCTTGGGTGCACCAGAGGCCCCCGTATGCGTCGCGGTCGTTGAACCCACCTGTGCAGTGCGGTCGCCGCGGCTGGGACGGGAGGCAGCGGCGTCGTCGTTCGTGTTGTCAGAACCCTCGTGTGACGAAGCAGAGGAGGCCCCGCCCGTGATTTCCGCGCCGTAACCGGCCTTCTTGATGGTGTCGACGATCTGTTCGTCCGAGATGTTCTCCGGAACCTTGACGGACGCGGATTCGAGGGCCAGGTTGACCGCGGGATCCACGCCGTCGATCTTGCGCAGCTTGCGCTCGATGCGGCCCACGCACGAGGCGCAGGTCATCCCACTGATTTGAAGGTCCAAGTCCCGCAGCGGGCCGTGGACCTGGTTGTCCGTGACGGGGGATTGGGTGGATTGATTAGACAACTGTGTAACCGGCTTCTTCGACTGCTGCGGCGATCTCCTCGGAGGTCAGCTCGCGGGTGCTTTCAATGGTCACGGGAGATTCGCCGCCGGCGTTGAGGTCCACGGACACGGACTGCACGCCGTCGACCTCGGCGAGCTCTTCCTTGACGGAGGAAACGCAGTGGCCGCAGGTCATGCCGGAGACGGTAATGGTGGTGTTCATGGGAGACTCCTTAGTCCTTGGGGGTTGGGTTAGCTCTTGACCAGGCGGGCGATGGCGGCGTTGGCCTCAGCGAGCTTGGTATCCATCTCGGTCGTGTCACCCGTGTCATGGGCGTGCTCCACCGCGTGGCGCACACAGTGACCCAGGTGTTCCTCCATGAGCCCCAGGCTCACTGACTTGAGGGCGGACTGGATGGCGGATATTTGGGTGAGCACGTCAATGCAGTAGGTATCCTCATCGATCATGCGCTGGATGCCACGCACCTGACCCTCGATACGCTTGAGGCGCCGGCTGTACGCGGCTTTGTCCTGGGTGTACCCGTGAGTGGCTGATTCTTCGGTGCTCATGTCTTCAATTTATACCCCCAAGGGGTATATGGCAAGGTGTAAAAGAGCCCGCCCCGCGGACATGCGGGACGGGCTCGGAACTGCTCCGGGATCGTCGACGCGACCCTTGTCACTCCCTAGAAGCAACCACCAAAGGTGCGGAAGGTCGCGGGAAGGTGGAAAGCGGCGTCGTTGAAGGCGTACTGCGGGATAGCGCGGAACAGGCCGCCGATATTGCCGGAACGGATCGCTGCGGAAATGTCGTTGCCGTGATCACCGAAGTTGCCGGCCAGCCAAGAGGGCAGCAGCCACGGCTTGCAGAACGGAATCACGGCCAGGGACGGGTCGTGATTGGGCGAGGTGGGAACCGAGTAGCTCACGTTGGACTGCACCGCGGGTGCGGCGGCGTTGGCGGCGGGCATACCCGCGAAAGAAATGGCGGCCAAGGTGGAGGCTGCGGCAACCGTGTCACGTGCTTCTTCATGTCTGTCTCCTGTGTCGAGTTGGTGCGGGTGTCCTCGCGGGTGACGGACCCGCGGAGGTCTGTGGCGGCTAGATCCCCATCGCGTCGTGCAGGGGTGCCGTGAAGATCCGGTGCGGGTCGTACTTGTGGAACGTGGCCTTGGCGTGATCCCAACCGAGCACGAGCGACGGGATGAGTTCCTTGAGCTGGTACTCGTCCGTCCACGCACCGCGCTCGGTGTGCGCAAAGCGCTTGGCCCATTCGGGGCGAGCCACGCCGTAGCGGGTCAGTTCCAGGCCGATGAAGTGCTCGAGTTCCTGGAAGAACTTCTCCTGGCCGGGCGTGCCGGGCAGTGTCAGAACATCCAGCCACACGCCGGTGTCCAGTTCGGGGCGTCCGGGCACCGGTGCGATTCCGGACAACGACGGCGCCACGGCGCCTTCCACATCCACCTCGCCGGGATCGTCGATGCCCGTGATGCGCAGTTCCATGCACGAGTTGATGGGGAACTCCCCGCGGTCCTGGTACTCCTTGAGCTTCGCGGAGAAGAACTCCGTGAACTCGTGCACCACGCGCTGCAGCTGGTCGCGGCGGGTGATGAACACGTGTGAACCGGCGGAGACGCGCAGCGTGGTGGGTTTCACGAAGTGCTGAAAGTGATGGGCCGGTCCCCACATGTCCCGGGCGAGGGTGGTGGTGAGGCTCGTGGCGGTGGTCGCGTAGACGGCTTTGCTGAAGGCCGGTGCAAGGTGTTGGTTGCCGGCCACGACCTGTCCCAGTAGCTCTGGAACGGGAGAGGGCAGGCGGTCCGCGAACGGGAAGTTGTACGGGGTGATCGTGGGGCGGCTACCAAAGGATCTGCGCGGCGCCACCTCCCACTGCTGGATCCACGGCTTGTCGGTGAAGGTGTACCAGATCAGGCCCACGCGACCCACGCGGTCGATCATCGAGGACAGTGACCAGTGCCCCGCCTTCTCCGGTGCCGCGAACAGATCCCTGACGGAGATGTGCGTCCACGTGCGGCAGCGGTAGTGCTCCATGGGGTTGGTCTGAAGCTGCACCTCAGTGAGGAAGGCCCGGCCCATGGAGGTGAGGAACGGTCCGATCTCCGGATCGGTGCGCTGGAACGTCTTGAGCGTGTATTGGTCGGAGGCCTCGTCCCACACGACCGCCGTGAGTGCGTGCACCGTGTTGGACAGAGAGCCGAACGTTGCACCCTGCTGGCGCTTCTCACCCCTGGCCGGAAGTGCGGTGCCATGACCGTTGACGGCCAGCACGCCCGCGACGGTCACATCCCCCGGTGCTGGCATGTTGGTGAATCCGCGCTTGCGGTCGGCAATGTGGCGCACCAGTGAGTTCATGGAAATTCCGGCCTGAGCCACCACCGTTGTGCCGTGCATGTAGCAGGAATCCATGTGTTTGGTGGTGTTGAGCAGTAGAACCTTGGCGGTTGCGGGAGTGCCTTCAGCGACCGTGAGTGGTGACCAGTTGTGGCGGTATCCGCGGGCGCGGATGGTCCACCCGTTCGCGTGGGCCCAGTTGGCGAGGGTCACGACTTCCTGTGCATTGCGCACGTCGTAGGACCAGAGCTCGGCGGCCACGATGGCGCCGTCCCAGTTCTTGTAGAGCTCACGATAGGGTCTGATGCCCTGTGGAAGACGGGGTGGGGCGTCCGTGGCGTGGGCTGCCGACTGGTAGCCCACCAGAACCGCGCCCCCGGCCGCTGCTGTTCCTGCCTTGAAAAGTCCCCGTCGTGATATCCCCATGACTCATGGGTACCAAGGCGTAGATTTCACGAACAATCACCGTGGTGTCCCCAGTTACGAGCGATTTGGATGGGATGACACGGGAAAGCGCTCACATGAGGAACGCGACGTGCGCAAACGATCCGGAACGTCTGTCACCCAAACTGCGTGGGCGCCCACCAAAGTGAAAGCTGTCACGAGATCACCGTGACCGAATGAGTCCACCCCGCGAGTATGAAATTCTGGACCCATGGCTTCATGGATCGAGGATTACGCGCTGCTGTCCAACATGCGCAGCGGCCCGTTGGTGTCCCGCACGGGCTCCGTCGACTGGTGGTGTGCACCCCGTTTTGATTCCCCGGCGATGTTCGCGTCCCTGCTGGGCACGCCGGACAATGGCCGGTGGCTGCTGGCGCCGGCGTGCGCCGTGGACGATGACGGTGAGGTCGACCTCGACCGCCCGGGCGTCACCGCTGTGGAACGCTTCTACGCGGAGAACACCTTTGTGTTGCACACGGTGTGGACCACGGAGACCGGTACCGTGCGTGTCACGGACTTCATGCCGCTGTCCTCTCGCACCGCGCTGATTCGCCGCGTGGAAGGCCTGACCGGTGAGGTCGAGATCTTCCAGGACGTGCGCCTGCGCTTCAACTTCGGTGCTTCGGTGCCGTGGCTGAGCCGCTTTGACGTGGAGGAGAGCGACGAATCCGGTGAGCACACGGAAGGTGTGCTGGTGGGTATGGCCGGACCGGACGCCGTCGTCTTCCGTGGCGATCCGCTGCCCGAGGCGGACGAGGACCGTACCAAGCGTCGGCATGCCGGCACGTTCACCGTGGCGGCGGGCCAAACCAAGGACTTCTCGCTCACGTGGTTCCCGTCCCACAGCACGCCGCCGGAAGCGATGGACGTCAACGAGACCTGACTGCACGCTGAACCTGTGGCAGGAGTGGTCCGCGCTCTATGATCCGGCCGCGACCGAGGCCAAGCTCGCTGAGCGGGAGCAGACCAAGCGCGCCCCCACGGACGCGGAACGCTCCGCGGAACTGACCGTCACCCAGGACGCTCGCGAGGACATCATCCGCCGCAGCCTGCTGGTGGTGCGCGGCATGATGCACCAGGCGACCGGCGGCCTGATCGCCGCGGACACCACGTCGCTGCCCGAGGTGCTGGGCGGGGACCGCACCTGGGACTACCGCTTGTCGTGGCCCCGTGATGCCGCCCTCGCACTGGAAATCATGCTGGACCACGGGCACGACCGCGAGGCAGCGCAGCTGCGCAACTGGTTGCTGCGCGCCGTCGCCGGGGATGTGGACCACCCCTCCAACGTCTACGGACTGGACGGTTCCGTGGTGGGCCGCGAACGGCTGGTCGATCTGCCCGGTTACGAGCGCGCCCGTCCGGTGCGCGAGGGCAACACCGCCGGCTCGCAGTACCAGGCGGACGTTGCCGGTCACGTGCTCGTGGTCTTCGAGCGCCTCCGACGCCGCGGGGTCCAGGAGGACCACCTGTCCTGGCCGTTGCAGCAGGGCTTGTTGCGCGCCGTGGTGGCCAACTACGAGGACAAGGACCAGGGCGTGTGGGAGATGCGCGGCGAGCCGCAGCACTACACCTACACGCGCGTGATGATGTGGGCCGCACTGCAGGCCGGTGTGGATGCCGTGCGCATTCACGGTTTGCCCGGTGACGTGGAGACTTGGGAAGAACACCGCGATCAGCTGGCCCACGAGATCTGGACCAACGGTTACGACCCGGAGGTCGGATCGTTCGTGCAGTACTACGGTTCCACTGCCGTGGACGCCTCGTTGTTGCAACTGCCCAAGGTCGGGTTCGTCGCATATGACGATGAGCGCATGTTGGGCACGGTGGCCCGGATCCAGAAGGAACTCACGGATCGTTCCGGGCTGCTGCACCGCTACCGCAACCTGCCTCAGCTCACGGATTTGGACGACGTCGAGGCGTTCGCGTCCTCGATCGGTCAGGACGGTTTCGCGGGTCAGGCCGCGCCGTCGGTCTCGGCAACACTCCAGCTCGCGGACCAACTGGCTCGTTGCGAACGCGTGGAGGAGGCCGTGAAACTGCTGGACACCGTGCTCGGAGCTGCCAACGAGCTGGGTCTACTGCCCACCACGTTCTCGACCTCGGAACGCCGTGCCACGGGTAACTTCCCGCACTCTGAGTCGCACCTCAACCTCATTCGCGTGCTCGACACCCTGGAAGTCATGCAGGGCAGGAGCTCCGCGCAATCGTGAGTGGTTCTTCCGCCGTTTCTGCCGGCTCCGATCACGCAGAACCGGTTATTCCTTGGCGCTCTTCACCCGCGGTGCGCGTGGGTTTGTCCCTGGGCATCGCCACGGGCTTGTACGGCGTCTCCTTCGGCGCCCTCTCGATCGCGGCGGGACTGACGTTCTGGCAGACGCAAGCCTTGTCCGCGCTGATGTTCACGGGCGGATCGCAGTTTGCGTTCATCGGTGTGCTCTCCGGCGGCGGTGGGGGAGCCGCGGCCCTGGGCGCTGCCTCGCTGCTGGGCGTGCGCAACACCGTGTACGGCATGACCATGAACGCGCTGCTGCGACCGCAGTCCTGGCGCAAGCTGATCGCCGCCCAGATCACCATTGACGAATCCAATGCCGCGGCCTCCGCGCAGCCCACCTTCTTGGAGCGCAAGCGCGGCTTCTGGGTGGCCGGCGTGAGTGTATTCCTGTTGTGGAATCTGTTCACGGCAGTCGGGGCACTGCTGGGTGACGCGGTGGGTGATCCCGGGCAGTGGGGTCTCGACGGCGCCGCCGTTGCCGCCTTCCTGGGGTTGCTCTGGCCGCGGTTGCGCGAACGCGAACCCCTGGCCGTTGCCGTGGTGTGCGGGGTGGTCACGGCCATCTGCATCCCGCTGGTCCCCTCGGGTATCCCGGTACTGGTCGCCGCCGTGGTCGCACTGACCTGGGGTCTGATCGGCGCGCGATCCGCACGGAAGAAGGCACGCTCATGAGCATGTGGTTCTGGGTCCTGGGTGCCGCCGCGATCGCGTACGTCACCAAGCTCGTGGGGTACTTGGTTCCCGACGCCGTTCTGGACCACCCGCTCGTTCCTCGCCTGGCCGGGCTGGTCACCGCGGGTCTGCTTGCGTCACTCGTGGTGATGAACACCTTTGCCAGCGGAACCGCACTGGTCCTCGATGCCCGCGTGGGTGCATTGATCGTGGCCGGCATCGCGTTGTGGTTGCGCGCGCCGTTCCTTGCGGTGGTGATCCTTGGAGCCCTGACCGCGGCACTGTTGCGGTGGGCAGGCTGGGCGGCGTGAGCGGCGGCGTCGGCAATGAGTGCCGTGGAAATCTGAGGCACTCATAGACCAGTACCTAGAGCCCAGGCATTCCCAAGCCACTGCGGGGGGCGATCCGTGGCTTGGGTGCGGCTCAGAAATGAGCGCTGGCGCAAACGCGCCTCAAATCTCCCGACCAGCTCGTTTCCTGCCGAGTCCGTGGGGGCCGCTGCCGGTCCCTCGGGTGAGAGGTTCGCTTGACAGGTGCATGTTGAAGGGTCTGCGGGAGTGTGATGTGAGGAAACTGGCGGGTGCAGTCTGAGGGGAGGGAACCGCACGGAATCGCCGGGCGGATTCAATGGGTCATT